>JALRGF010000170.1 GCA_023253495.1 Verrucomicrobiales bacterium | reverse complement strand
GGATGGCGCGGGGATGGGGCGCCCGCGCTTGGGGGACGCGCCCACGGCTGGCGCCCGGGGCACGCACAGGAGCAGGCGGGAAACGGGCCGGGCGGTGGATGCGCCCGCCGCTTACCGGCCTGGAAGTCCGGTCCCGCCTCGCATGCCCGGTCCTCCGCGGCCCCCAACCCCCGCCTCTTTCCCCAGCGTCGGCCACCATCGGTCCATCGCTTCCACCGGGAAAATGATGTTTCCCGGGGGGAGGGCCCAGAGTGGTCGGTGATGTTTGTCTGACGAATGACCTGCGGTTCCGGTGGAGCCTTTTTCCGGTCTCCCGCGGGGCGGCCTGCTGAGGAGCGGCCTCAGGTTGTTTTTCCGCCGCCGCCGGCGGCTTCCTGGCGTGCGAGCAGCCAGAGGAAATCGGACAGGCGGTTGAGGTAGCGGACGATGTCCGGGTTGGATTCCCCGGCGGCGAGCACTGTGCGTTCGGCGCGGCGGCAGATGGTGCGGGCGAGGTCGAGAGCGGCCCCGCAGGGGGTGGTGTCGGCGCCCGGGGTGGCCCAGCCGTGGAAGCGCGTGTTCAGGTCCTGCTCGAGGGCGGCGGCGGCGGCGGTCAGCGAGTCGGCGGTGGCGGCGGTCAGGCGGGCGTAACCGGCGGCGGCGTAGCGTTCCCGGTCCTCCGGCGCGGTGGCCAGCTCGCCCATGAGCCCGATGAGTTCTGCCTGGCGGGCGGCGAGCGCGTCGGTGACCGGGGCCCGGGTGCTGAAGACGCGGGCCAGGCCGAGGGCGGCATTGAGTTCATCGACCTCGCCGTACGCGGCCACGGTCGGGTGGGTTTTGGCGACCTCGCGACCGAACATGAGTTCCGTGCGGCCGCCGTCGCCGCGCTGGGTGGTGATGGACATTATTCTTTGGTCCAGAAATCGATGACAAACGGTTTTTCGAGGATCGGCTTGAGGATTTCGACGAATTTCAGGTGTTCCGGGTGCGGCAGGTAGACGTCGCGGTCGGCCTCGGTTTTGAAGGTGACGATGAAGCAGTGGGTGAAGCCGTCGGCGAGTTTTTCCGGGCTGTTGTCGGTGCCCCATTCCAGCGCGGCGATCTGTGGGATGCGGCTCTTGAGGGCGACAAATTCCGTTTCCACCTTGCGGATCTGCTCCGGAGTGGCCCCGGGTTTGAATTTGAAGCAGACGACGTGGCGGAGGACCGGGGCGGCGGAAGCGGAGGACATGGCAAGAGTGAGCGCCAGGACGGCGGTGGCAGCAATGGATTTCATGGCGTGGCATGCTGGGCCGGCGCTTCCTACTTGTCACCGGGTTTCGATGATCAAAAAAAGTGTCTGGGCCGCCGTCCGCGCGGCGCCAACAGGCCCGGACCGGCCCGGGCCGGAAACCGGCCACATCCTCCTTGCTGCGGCGCCCGGGTTTCGCCATGCTCCCGGTCATGTTCAGACTACCGCCCGCCCTGGCCTCCCTGGCCTCCCTGGCCTCCCTGGCCTTGCTTGTCTGCTGCCTGATGCCGCCGCCGGTCGCTGCTGACTCGCCGCCCGTCGCCCTCGCGGTCACCCACGATGAGGCCGCGCGTACCGTGACCGTCACGGCCGGGGGCGACGTCTTCACGGTGCTGCGGTACAATGCATTTTCCCGACCGGTCCTTTGGCCGCTGCGCGGACCGGGAGACGTGCCGATGACCCGCGACTGGCCTATGAAACCGGATACTCCGGGCGAAGACCAGGACCACCCGCACCACAAATCCGTCTGGTTCACCCACGGCGATGTCAATGGTGTCGATTTCTGGAGCGAATCCGACAAAGCCGGCCGCGTCGTCACCATCGGCGTGCCCCGCGCCGCCATCGATGCCGACGGCCGCGCCCGGATCGAATTGGAAAACGAATGGCGGGCCCGCGACGGCCGGGTCGTCTGCACCGACACCACGGTGATCCGCTGCGGGCTGGCCGGCCACGCCCGGCTCATCGACTGGACCATCACCGTGGCCGCCAGTCATGGGCCGGTCACTTTCGGCGACACCAAGGAAGGCACCATGGCCGTCCGCACCCGCCCCGAACTCAATGTGGATCGCAAAAACCCGCTCGCCGCCGGCTCCGCCCGCAACCGCGAAGGGCTCACCGGCAAGGCGCTCTGGGGGGCCAAATCCGCCTGGGTCGATTATTCCGCCCCGGTCGCCGGCACCGTGGCCGGCCTCGCCCTCTTCGACCACCCGTCCAACCTGCGCCACCCGACGACCTGGCACGCCCGCGACTACGGCCTGATCGCCGCCAACCCGTTCGGGCTGCACGATTTTTCCAAGGATCAGCCGAAAGGCGCCGGCACCCACGTCATCCCTGACGGCCGGACCGCGACCTGGCGCTACGGCATTTATCTCTACCGGGGCGCAGCCGAAGCCACGGCCATCGACGCCGCATGGGCGGCCTGGGCCGGCCGCTGAGGCTCCCGCCGCCCCCGCTCAAAAACCAGTTGCGCCCGGGAGAAAATCATACACGCTGACCGTCCCTATGGCCAAAACGAGCTGGATTGAACGCAACGCGCGCAAACAACGCACGGTGGACAAGTATGCCGCACTGCGGAAGGAACTGAAGGAGAAAGGCGATTACGTCGGCCTGACCCTGCTGCCCCGCAACGCGAGCCCGACGCGTCTGGTCAACCGTTGCCAGATCACCGGCCGCCGCCGCGCTTTTTTCCGCCGCTTCAAGGTGTCCCGTCTGCAGTTCCGTGAAATGGCACTCCAGGGGCTCATCCCCGGCGTGACCAAGTCGAGCTGGTAACCGCCTCGCCGGACCGCTCTCCGGAAATCCGGAAATCCGGGAATCGCGCTTTCCACCATCCGCCTCCTGCGTGCCGGGCCTTCGCCCGTTTCGGTACATGCCCATCTACGAATACATCGCTGCCGATCCCGATCAGGGGTGCCGCATGTGCCGTGACGGCTTTGAGCTCAACCGCCCGTTCAGCCGCCCGCCTCTCGAACACTGTCTGTTCTGCAAGAAGCCGGTGCGCAAACTCGTCAGCCGCATTAATACGCCGAAGCTGACCAAACCTCTTTCCGTCAGCGATGCCAAATCGGCCGGCTTCACCGTGATGAAGCGCCGTGACAAGGGAGTGTATGAAAAGCTCTGAGCCGAGCCTTTCCGCCGGAGCTTCTGGCGCGACGCGGGTTCCGGCTGTCCGCCTGCAGCCGATCCCGCCGCGGGCGTCCCGATGATTCCGTCACTGCCGCCGCTCTACGCGATGGTAGCCGGACCGGCTGCCGACCAGCCGCCGCTGACCGCCGCCGCCATCGCCACCCAGGTGATCCTGATCGCGGTGTTCATTCTGCTGAACGGGTTTTTTGTCGCCGCCGAATTCGCCCTGGTCAAGGTGCGCGCCAGCCAGCTCGACGAAATCATCGACAAAGTGGAACCCCGGGGGGCCGCCCGCCGCGCCGAACGAGCCCGCCACATCCTCCGGAACCTGACCAGCTACCTGTCCGCAGCCCAGCTCGGCATCACCATCTGCAGCCTGGTCCTCGGGGCGCTGGCCGAACCATTTGTCCACCGCCTGGTCGAGCCGTGGCTCGGGGCTGCCGGGCTCGGTCTGCCGCCGGCCTGGGTCCGCGTCATCTCGTGGACCAGCGCGATTCTCGCCGTGACTTCGCTGCACGTGGTGGTCGGCGAACAGATGCCCAAAACCCTCGCGATCTGCCGGCCGCTCGGACTCACGCTCTGGTCAGCCGCGCCGCTCGGATGGTTCCACCGGCTCTTCAAACCGCTCAACTGGCTGCTCAACAACGCCTCCAACACGCTCCTGAAATGGATTTTCCGCATCGAGCCGAGCGACGAACACCATAACGTGCACAGCGCCGAGGAACTCCGGCTGCTGGTCGAACAGAGCGAGGAGAAATCCGAAGTCACCGAGACCGAACGCGACATCCTCGTCAACGCGCTCGAACTCAGCGAACGCATCGTCCGCGACATCATGACCCCGCGCGCCGCCATCGTCGCCCTCGAGGTCAGCCGCGACTTCTCCCAGAACCTGCGCACCGCCCTCGACTCGAAGCACACCCGCTTCCCACTCGTCGACACCCAGCTCGAAAGCACCCTCGGCATGGTCCACATCAAGGACCTCATCGCCGTCCTCCACCAGCCGTCACCCGACCTCCGCAGCATCGCCCGGCCACTGCATGCCGTGCCGGAACTCATGCCGCTGGACAAACTGCTCAAGTTCTTCCTCAACAAACACGCCCACCTCGCCCTCGTCGTCGATGAATTCGGCGGCACCCTCGGCATGATCACGCTCGACGATGTGCTCGAGGAGCTGGTCGGGACCATTCATGATGAGTTCGACACCGAGGACCGCGCGTTCCAGCGGCTCAGCGAGGATGAATTTTTTGTCGATGCCACCCTGCCGCTGCACGAGCTGGCCGAACTGAGCGAGCTGGAGCTGGAAAGCGACGACGTGAGCACGGTCGGCGGGTACGTCACGGAGCAATTCGGGCGCCTGCCGACGCTCGGCGACACCATCGAGGTCGACGGCGGCTGGCTGGCCACCGTCACCCGCACCGACGGCCACCGCATCGTGCAGCTGCAATTCCGCCGGCCGCCGGCGGTGCCGTCCGCCTCGTCATGAACGACGCTTCGTTCGCTCCCTCTCCGGATGTCGTCCTGATCGGCAGCGGGATCATGTCGGCGCATCTCGGCGCCCTGCTCCGGGAGCTGGATCCGCGGCTGCGCATCCAGGTTCTGGAGGCGGCGCCCACCCTGGCTCCGGAAAGCTCGCACGGCTGGCACAACGCGGGCACCGGACACGCCGGCCTCTGCGAACTGAGCTACACGCCGACCCGGGAACCGGACGGCACCGTGCCGGTCGGCAAGGCGCTGGAAATCTTCGGGCAGTTCGAGCTGTCGAAACAATTCTGGACCCATGCGGTGAGCCGCGGGCTGGTCGGTCCGGTGCGTTCGTTTCTGCGACCGGTCCCCCATCTGAGCTTTGTCCATGGCGACGCGTATGTGTCATTTCTGCGGGCGCGGTATGACGGGCTGAAGGCGCATCATTTTTTCGAGGATATGGAATTTTCCACGGACCCGGCGGTGATCGGGTCGTGGGCGCCGCTTTTGCTGGACGGGCGCGAGTCGTTTCCGATTGCGGCGACGCGGGTGCGTGGCGGCACCGACATCGATTTCGGATCGCTGGCGCGGCAGCTGATCGGGTGGCTCGGGCGGCAACCGGGCTGCGCGGTGGCCACCGGGGCACGGGTCACCGGTTTGGAGAAATCCACCGGCGGCTGGAAGGTCACGGTGACCGGCCGTGATTCCGGCGAGGGGCGCACGCTCAACGCGCCATTCGTGTTTGTCGGAGCCGGCGGGGGCAGCTTGCCGCTGCTGCAGGCAGCCGGGTTGCCCGAGGCGCGCGGGCTCGGCGGATTTCCGATCGGCGGGCAGTGGCTGGTCTGCGACGAGCCCTCGGTCGTCGCGCGCCATCACGCCAAAGTCTACGGTCAACCGCAGCCGGAAGCCCCGACCATGGCGGTGCCGCACCTCGATACGCGGGTGCTCGACGGCCGGAAATCGCTGCTCTTCGGACC
>JALRGF010000152.1 GCA_023253495.1 Verrucomicrobiales bacterium | reverse complement strand
CCGGCCGCCGAGCGCACCGGCGAGGAAGCCGAGGCGCTCGCCATCCACCACCGCCAGCAGTCGCCCGACTGGCACGCCGCCACCGCCGCCGCCACCCGTGCCGCCCAGGCGGTGCGCGACCTCGAAGGACGCCTGCCCACCACCATGGTCATGAAGGAACTGCCGGAACCGCGCGAAGCCCGGGTCCTCGTCCGCGGCGAGTATGACAAACCCGGTGACCCCGTGCCGCGCCAGCTTCCCGCCTTTCTGCCACCCCTGCCCGAAGGCGAACCAAACAACCGCCTCGGCTTCGCCCGCTGGCTGGTCTCCGGCACCCACCCGCTCACCGCCCGCGTCTGGGTGAACCGCGCCTGGGAAAAATTCTTCGGCACCGGCCTCTGCCGCACCTCGGAAAATTTCGGTTCGCAGTCGGAATGGCCGAGCCACCCGGAACTGCTTGACTGGCTGGCCACCGAGTTTGTCCGCCTCGGCTGGGACATGAAGGCGATGCAGAAACGGATTGTGATGAGCGAAACCTATCGTCAGTCGGCCCGGGTCACCCCGGATGCCCTGGCCCGCGACCCGGACAACCGCCTGCTCGCCCGCGGCCCGCGTTTCCGTCTCAAAGGCGAAGTGATCCGCGACCAGGCGCTGGCCGTTTCCGGGCTGCTCCGCCCCCAGCTCGGCGGCCCGAGCGTGCGGCCGTACATGCCCGACGGCGTCTGGGACGAAACCAGCCGCTACGGCGACCTGCGCGGGTACCGCCATGAGACCGGCGACGGGCTTTACCGCCGCAGCCTTTACACCATCTGGAAGCGCAGCGCCGCCCCGCCCACCCTCGCTCTCTTTGATGGACCGAACCGCGACGTCTGCACCGTCAAACGCAGCCGCACCAACACCCCGACCCAGGCGCTCGCGCTGCTCAACGAAATCACCTTCGTCGAAGCCGCCCGCTTCCTGGCCGCCCGCATCCTCACCGAAGGCGGCACCACCACCGCCGACCGCTTCACCTGGGCCATGCAACAGGTCGTCGCCCGCCCGCCGACCGCCCGCGAACTTGAAGTCCTCGCCGCCGGCCTGCACGCCCGCCGCGCGTCGTTCGAAGCCAACCCGGAAAAAGCCCGCCAACTCCTCGGCTTCGGCGAATCGCGCTCGCCGGAATCGCTGCCCGCCACCGAACTCGCCGCCTGGACGCTCATGGCCAATGTCCTGCTCAACCTTGATGAATCCGTCACGCGTGAATGACGCCGGCCACGCATGACAGCCCCCGCGCCGCCCGCACCCCCTGACTCATCCCCATGAACTGCAACGACCACCTTTTTCTCCACGCCGATCCGGCCACCCGGCTCGCCCTCAGCCGCCGCACGTTCCTGCGTCGCTCGGCCTCCGGCATCGGCCTCGGCGCCCTCGCCACCCTGCTCCACGGCCGCGCCGCCGCGGCCACCGCCACCACTGCCACCCACCCCACGCGGCCCGGTTTCCCCCATCACGCCCCGAAAGCCAATCGCGTCATTTACCTCTTCCAGTCCGGCGGGCCGTCGCAAATGGACCTCTTCGATCCCAAACCCGGCCTCGCCCGGTTCCGCGGCCAGGACCTGCCAGCCTCGGTCCGCATGGGCCAGCGGCTCACCACCATGACGTCCGGGCAATCGTCCTTCCCCGTCGCTCCCAGCATCTTCCCATTCGCCCGCCACGGCCAGAGCGGCGCCTGGATGAGCGACCTGCTCCCCCACCTCGCCAAGGTCGCCGACGACCTCTGTCTGGTCCGCTCAATGGTCACCGAACAAATCAACCACGACCCCGCCATCACGTTCTGCCAGACCGGCCACCAACTCTCCGGCCGCCCGAGCATCGGGTCATGGGTCGCCTACGGCCTCGGCAGCGCGAATGCCGACCTGCCCGCCTACATCGTGCTCACTTCGTTCGGCAGCGGACGGCCCGAAGACCAGCCGCTTTACGACCGCCTCTGGGGCGCCGGTTTCCTGCCGTCCCGGCACCAGGGCGTCAAATTCCGCAACCGTGGCGACGCCGTGCTCTACCTCTCCAACCCGCCGGGTGTGGACGCCGCCGACCGCCGCGGCACCCTCGACGACCTCGCCGCCCTCAACGCGGAACACCACTCCGCCCTCGGCGATCCCGACATCCAGACGCGCATCGCCCAGTACGAAATGGCCTTCCGCATGCAGTCGAGCGTGCCCGGCCTGCTCGACATCTCCGATGAACCCGAATCCGTGCTCGCCATGTACGGACCGGACGTCCGCCGGCCCGGGTCGTACGCCTCCAACTGCCTGCTCGCCCGCCGTCTCGCCGAGCGCGACGTGCGCTTCATCCAGCTCTTCCACA
>JALRGF010000128.1 GCA_023253495.1 Verrucomicrobiales bacterium | reverse complement strand
GGCACCACCGTCACCGCCTGGCTGGCCTCCATCGGCACCACCGCCAATGCAAAGAGAGCCGCCCGCGCCCATTTCCTCTTCAACGTCATCGGCGTCGCGTGGATGCTTGTCGTCTTTTACGGATTCCTCCACTTGGTGACCTGGCTGACCGCCCGCCTCCCCCTGTCCCTGCGTGTCGGCGGGGATCAAGGCGGCGATATCGGGTTCTCTCTCGCCATTTTCCACACCGGCTTCAATTTCCTCAATATCCTCCTGCTCATCGGCTTCGTGCCGCTCATCGCCCGCATCGTCACCTGCTGGGTGCGCGACGAAGAGGCCCCTGGCACCCGCCACCGCCTCACCTACATTTCCCGGGGGCTCGTCGACGTCGGAGAACTCAACCTGCCCGAAGCTGAAAATGCCACCCGCAGTCTGGCCCGCCTGACGCTGGACATGCACCAGTCGGCCTTCTCCATTCTTTCTGATCCCTCCAGTGATTCCGCCGCCGTTGCCCTCCGGCTGCAATCCATGGAAGAGGAGTCTGACGCCATGATGCACGACATCACCGAATACCTCGTCCGGTGTTCGACCGCCGAACTGAGTGACACCAATGCCGCCGAACTCACCGCCATGATGCGCCTGGTCGCGGAAATGGAGGAAATCTGTGACTGCGAGTACCGCGTGGGCAAACTGCTCGAACGTGCCCGCCTCAAGGAGCGCACGTTCACCGAGGAAGCCGTCTCCGGCCTCAGCGAACACTTCCAGGCCGTCCGGGAATTCATCGTGTTCTACAGCGACCGGCTCCTCACCCCGATCAGCCGGGCGGACCTCAATCAGGCGGTCGCCATGGAGAAGAATATCGACACCCTCCGCCGTCATCTCAACAAACAGGCGCTCGAACGCATGAAGGGCGACAGCCAGATCCAGACGGAGATGCTTTACGTCGATATCAACAACCAGCTCGAGAAAATCGGCAATCATGCCCTGAACATCATCGAGACCACCCGGAGCACGTACCCTGCGGTCTGAGCGTGGCCGTGACGGGAGTCTCCGGAGATGGTTAACGCGACCAGAGGGAGAAGTCGTTCCCGAGGGCGTCGGTGAAGCGGAGGATTTCGTGGGTAGGCATCGGGACAGGTACACTGCGGGCGTCGGGGTGGCATCGGGACAGGTACTTTGCGGGCGCCAAAGGGAAGGCCGGAAACTAATCAAAAGAACAGTATCAACATCAGGGCATCGGGACAGGTACACTGCGGGCGCCGGGGCGGCATCTGGACAGGTACTTTGCGGGCCCCGTGGCTGGGGGGCGCCTGGACAGCGGTCGGGCGGCGGCGAGGCGGTCCTGGCGAGGCGGTGGACCGGGGGGTGCTCTGGGGGGCCGGCGAGTCTGGCGAGGATTAGCGCGACCAGAGGGTGAAGTCGTTCCCGAGGGCGTCGGTGAAGCGGAGGATTTCGTGGCGAAAGCCGAGCGTGCGGGTGATGCGTTGGCGTTGTTCCGGGGAGTCGGCTTGTCTGGTCGGGACGAGGAGGAAATCGGCGTGGGCGGGGACCTGGCTGAGGCGGCGGACGACGGTGTGGGGTGAGCGCAGGTAGAACCGCCAGTGGAGGGGTGAGGGGGTTTCGCCCGGGTTGACGATGGCGAGGTGGCGGGGGCCGATGAGGGAGGAGAGCCGGGTGCCGACCGGCCGGGTGTCGTCGCGGGATTTCCGGGCGGGGATGACGGTGGCGGCGTTGATGGCGCTGAGGAGGATGGCGACGAGGGTGGTGGCGAGGGCGAGGTGGAGCGGTTGGCGGGCGTGGCGGAATGTGATCCAGAGGCGCCAGGTGGCGAGGGCGACGCCGGCGGTGGCGAGGGTGGCGATGATGGCGTTGTGGGGCGACTGGCGGAGGGTGGGGATGAGGAAGGGGGCGGCGAGGCCGGCGGCGGAGAGCAGGGCGGTGGTGGCGAGGGCGAGGCGGCTCCAGCGGGTTTGCCAGAGCGTGGGCAGGCCGCGCCAGACGATGAGGGCGCAGAGGGTGAGGGCGGGCAGGGTGAGTGGCTGGACGAAGCGCGGCCGGGTGGCAGGGATGATGAGCACGGCGGCGGCGGTGAGGGCGACGCCCCAGCGCAGGCCGTCGGCGAGGGCGGTGTCGCGGCTGCCGGCGGGGCCGGCGAGGGAGGGGAGCTGTTTCCAGCGCACCGGCAGGACCCAGGCCCAGGGGAGGATGATGAAGAGGGCCCAGAGCGGACCGGTGAGCCAGTTGATGAGGTCGAATTGATCGAAGCTGAAGCGTTCGGTGAGCTGGTCGATCCAGGTGGCGCCGGCGTCGAGATCGGTCTTTACGGTCGAGAGTCTGCCTTTGACGGCGAGGGCCCAGGGCATGAAGACGGCGAGCATGAGGAGCAGCCCGGCGGCGTGGGCCGGGTGGCGCAATTCGCGGAGGGAGCCGGCTTTCCAGAGCACGGCGATGAGGATGCCGTAGAAGAAGAAGAGGTGAGGGGGGCCTTTGGCGAGCAGGCCGAGGCCGAGCCAGAGCCATGGCAGGGTCCAGGTCAGCCATGGGGTGGCTTCCCGATGCCAGAGGTGGATCCAGAGGGCGAGGGCGATGCCGGTGAGGGCGACGTAGAGCGCCTCTATTTCGGCGAGGCGGCCCTTGGAGAACAGGCCGGTGTGGACGAGCAGCATGAGGCCGAGGAGCAGGGCGGCGCGGGCCTGATCGGAGGGGGAGGCGCCGGGACCGGCGAGGAAGCGTCGGAGCAGGACGGCCCCGGCGAGGGCGAGGGCGAGCACGCTGAGGGCGGACGGCAGACGCGCGGAGAACTCGGAGACCGGGCCGGTGGCCGAGACGCTGGTGGCGATGAGCCAGTTGATGAGCGGCGGTTTGCGGACGTACGGCTGCCCTTCCATGACCGGCAGGATCCAATCGCCGGTTTTGAGCATTTCGATGGCGGGCAGGATGCGCCGGCCTTCCTCACCTTTGAGTTCGGGGCTGCCGAGGCCCGGGAGGTAGAGGGCGGTCCAGAGGGCGGTGAGAGCGAGCAGGGTTTGCCAGAGGCGCATAAAGGAAGTTGGGGGACGGGCGGGGGAAAGCGGTGATCCGGGGGCGCGGGTGAAAAAGGACGAGTGCGGCTTATTCCACCACGAGCACGCCTTTCATCAGACGCCAGTGGCCCGGAAAGGTGCAGAGGAACGGGTAGCGGCCCGGTGTGTCCGGGGTTTTGACGACGAGTTCGGCGCGCGCCTGCGGGGCGACGAGCGGGGTGGCGTGGAGGATTTTCGGGGAGTCGGGCACGTAGCCGCGGGCCTGGCCTTTCGGGTCGGCGGCGAGCTGGTCGGCGAGGGTGCCGATTTCTTCTTCGGTGCCGGGGGCGATGAGAACGAGGTTGTGGACCATGAGGTCCGGGTTTTCAAAAAGGAGCCGGACGGTGGTGCCGGCGGGGGCGTGCAGCTCGCGCGGGGAGAACAGGAGCTGGTTCGGAACCGCCTGGATGCGGAGGAGCGGGCCCTGGGCGGCCTGGCGTGATTGCCAGGCGGATGTGAAGCCGGCGAGCTGGGTGGCGTCGGCGGGGGTGCGAGTGTCGGTGAGCGCAGTGCCGGCCGGGCTGAAGACGTGGACCGGCGGTGGCGGTCCGCCGAGTTGGCGGTAGACGATTTCGAGGACGTTCAGGCCGGGCTGGAGGTCGAGGTGTGTCTGTTGTTCGCTGCTCCATTGGGAGTCGAACGAGAGCACGAGCCGGTCGTTGAGGGTGACGTCGAGGAAGCTGTGGCGCAGGGCGAGGGTAGCTGGCTGGGCGGTTCCGCTGTCGATGAATGTGCGGTGGCGACCGCCGCCGAGGTCGGTCCACGCCTTGATCTCTGAGCCCTCGGGATTTTCGAGCACGGGCACGCTGTTACCGAGACGCGGAGCGGTGCCGTGGGCGAGGTCGGCGAG
>JALRGF010000124.1 GCA_023253495.1 Verrucomicrobiales bacterium | reverse complement strand
GAGGATCGGCGGCAAAGGCCTGAACGGTGAGAGCGGCAGCGGCCAGCAGGAGCAGGCCCCGCCACAAGGGGCGTCGTTTGGGGTTCATCGGAGAGAAGCGGAGATTTTGGATGCGCCGGGCGCGGCCGGGTATCATGCCACGGCCGCCGGCCTCTGCAAGAGGCTGAAATCGGGTTCCGGCGGGCCGGCGGGAGGCGGTGGGCGGCGCGAGGGGTCGGGCCGTGGGGAATGGCGGGGAATGGGTGAGGCGGAACGTCGGCGAGGCAGCCGGTTTGTGACGGCCTTCACGAGCCGCGGGACCAGACACTGGCCTGGGCGAGCGACCACTGGTATTTGCGGGCGGTTTCGCGGATGAGGAACGGCTGGTCGCGGACGGCATCGAGGGAGAAGGCGTGGTCGAGGTGCTGGCGCAACCAGTCGAGGGTTGGACCGGACGGCCAGTTTTCCGGCGGGGTGAATTCCCCCAGCCAGGTGCATGGGGTGGTGAGCACGAGGGTGCCGCCGGGGCGGACGAGGGCGGGCAGGCGGGCGAGCAGGCGGGCGGGATCCGGGAGACGGCAAATGAGGTTGGCGGCGTGCACGAGGTCGAACGCACCGAGATCGGTGCGGAGGGTGGTGGCGTCCCCTGTTTCGAAAAGGACGCGCTCCGGCCGGGCGTGGGCCGGCCGGCGGGCGGTCAACGGCGTGTGCTGATGGCCTTCGTCGAGCCGTTGGTAGGCGAGCGCCCCGTGGTCGCGGAGGTGCCGGGCGGCGTCGATGAAGGCGTGGGAGAAGTCGATCCCGATGACCTCCTCGCAGAAGGCTGAGAGCTCGAAGGCCGAGCGCCCGACAGCGCAGCCGAGGTCGAGGGCGCGGGAACGCGGGCGGGCAGGCATGTTTTCGACCACGGTACGCACGGCGAAATGCAGGGCTTCGGCCTGGCCCGGCGGCGCGGAGGCCGGCAGGATTTCCGCGTCTTCGGCGTAGTGGAAAAGGAGGTATTCGTCGAGCAGCCGTGGGGATTCGTAGATGTTGGGCATGGGGGCGGCGCGGGGCGGGCTTGGGCCTCAGGCGCGCGGGTGGTATTCCTGAAGCGGGCGGACGTCGACCGGTCGGGTCTGGAGCGACCGGATGGCGTGCACGGCGGTGCGGGCGCCGCTCAGGGTGGTCATGATGGGAATTTTGTGGGCCACGGCGGCGGAGCGGATCTTGACTTCATCGGTGCGCGATTCCGACTCCGACGGGGTGTTGATGATGAACTGGATTTCGCCGTTTTTGATTTTGTCGAGCACGTTCGGGCGGCGGCCGTCGGCCAGTTTGAAGAGCACGGTGACCGGGGCGCCGGCTTTTTCGATTTCGCGGGCGGTGCCGTCGGTGGCGAAGAGGGTGAAGCCGAGGGCGTGGTAGTCCCGGGCGATGGCGCCGATCTGGGATTTGTGGCGTTCCTGGACCGAGATGAAGAGGTTGCCTTTGCTGGGCAGGGTGCCGCCGGTGGCCATCTGGCTTTTGGCGAAGGCGAGGCCGAAATCGGGGTCGATGCCCATGACTTCGCCGGTGCTTTTCATTTCCGGGCCGAGCACGATGTCGATGCCCGGGAACTTGACGAACGGGAAGACGGCTTCCTTCACGCTGTAGTGGGGCGGGATGATTTCCGTGGTGAACCCGAGCTTGCGGAGCGTCGGGATGTCGGCTTCGGCGGCCCCCTGGCTCCGGCGCAGGGCCCCGGCCATCACCTTGGCGGCGAGCTTGGGCAGCGGCACGCCGATGGCCTTGGACACGAAGGGCGCGGTGCGGCTGGCGCGCGGGTTGACCTCGATGACGTAGAGCGTGCCGTCCTTGACCGCGAACTGGATGTTCATGAGGCCGATGACATTGAGCGCCTTGGCGAGGTCCTGGGCGGCGCGGCGGATTTCCGCGAGGACCGGTGCGGTCAGGCTGATCGACGGGATGACGCAGGCGCTGTCGCCCGAGTGCACGCCGGCCTGTTCGATGTGTTCCATGATCGCGCCGATCACGGTGGTTTCGCCGTCGGAAATGATGTCCACATCGACCTCGGTGGCGTCGTCGAGGAAGCGGTCGATGAGGATCGGGCGGTCGGCCGGCACGCTGGTTTTGCCGGGTTCGAGGCCGGCGATCTCCATGGCCTGGCGGACGTAGTGGAGGAGTTCCTGGTCGTCGTAGACGATGCGCATACCGCGACCGCCGAGCACAAAGCTCGGGCGCACGAGGACGGGAAACCCGATGCGCCGGGCGATGGCGAGCGCTTCCTCTTCGTTGAGGGCGGTGCCGCTGGGGGCCTGGTTGAGTTTCAGGTCATCGAGCAGCCGGGCGAAGTATTTCCGGTCTTCGGCGAGCGCGATGCTCTTCGGGCTGGTGCCGATGATCGGCACGCCGGCGGCTTCGAGGGCGGCAGCGAGGTTGAGGGGTGTCTGGCCGCCGAACTGCACGATGACTCCCTCGGGTTTCTCCTGGTCATAGATGTTCAGCACATCCTCGAGGGTGAGCGGCTCGAAGTAGAGTTTGTCGGAGGTGTCGTAGTCGGTCGAAACCGTTTCCGGGTTCGAGTTGACCATGATGGTCTCGTAGCCCAACTCCTTGAGGGCGAACGAAGCGTGGACGCAGCAGTAATCGAATTCGATCCCCTGTCCGATGCGGTTCGGTCCGCCGCCGAGGATCATGATGCGTGGCTTGTCCCCGCCCCGCGCCTCATTTTCGTCGCCGTAGGTCGAGTAGTAATACGGCGTGTAGGCCTCGAACTCGGCGGCGCAGGTGTCGACGAGGCGGTAGGTCGGTATGATGCCCAGGGCTTTGCGTACTTCGCGGACATCGGCCTCCCCGATGCCGGCCCAGTGCGAAATCTGGCGGTCGGAAAAACCGTAGCGTTTCAAGCGCCTGAGGCCGCTGGTTGCGTCAGCAAGGACTCTGTCGCGATCCTGGCTGGGAGCATCGGCAATCACGCTGTGGATGTTTTGCAGCATGCCGCCGAGTTCGGGATTGAGTCCCTTCTCTTCCTCAACAATCTGTCCCATCTGGGCGAGGAACCACGGGTCGATCTGGGTGAGCTGGTGGATCTCATCCTGCGAAAACCCCTGGCGCAGGGCGACCGCGACCCAGAAAATGCGCTCGGCGTTGGGCACGCTCAGCTTGCGTTCAAGGGTGGTGCGGTCGGCATCGACCGGGTCCTTGCCGTCGGCACCGAGCCCGCCGCGCCCGGTTTCCAGGCTGCGCAGGGCTTTCTGGAGCGATTCTTTGAACGTGCGGCCGATGGCCATGGCTTCGCCGACCGACTTCATCTGGGTCGTCAGGGTCGGGTCGGCATCGGGGAATTTTTCGAACGTGAACCGCGGGACCTTGGTGACGACGTAATCGATGGTTGGTTCGAAGCTGGCGGGGGTTTCGCGGGTGATGTCGTTGCGGATTTCGTCCAGGGTGTAGCCGACGGCGAGTTTGGCGGCGATCTTGGCGATCGGAAAGCCGGTGGCCTTGGAGGCGAGGGCGGACGACCGGCTGACGCGCGGGTTCATTTCGATGACGATCATGCGTCCCGTCCGCGGGTGGGTGGCGAACTGGATGTTCGAGCCGCCGGTTTCCACGCCGATTTCCCTGATGACGGCGAATGACGCGTCGCGCATCACTTGATATTCGCGGTCGGTCAGCGTCTGGATCGGGGCGACGGTGATCGAGTCGCCGGTGTGGACGCCCATGGGGTCGAAGTTTTCGATCGAGCAGATGACGACGCAGTTGTCAGCGCGGTCGCGCATGACCTCCATTTCGAATTCCTTCCAGCCGAGCAGGGATTCATCGATGAGGACTTCGGCGACCGGGGACATTTCGAGGCCGCGGGCGACGATGGTTTCGAATT
>JALRGF010000101.1 GCA_023253495.1 Verrucomicrobiales bacterium | reverse complement strand
CGAGCAGCGTGGTGGCGGCGAGTCGGGTGGGGGCGGCGGGTGACTGGCGGGGTGGTTGGTTCATGGGATGAAGGCGGTGAGCGGATGGTGGGGGGTGGGGTGGACTCGGGGATCGTGACGTGTTTCCGGGCGGTCGCCAAGCCGTGTCTTGCGGGGTGGGCCGGATGCGTTCATGGGTGATGGGATGACGAGCCTTTGGACATGGGTGATGGTGATGGCGGCCGGAGCGGCCGTGGGTGGGGTGCGGGCGGTGGCGGCGGAGCGGGCGACCGAAGGCGGCGGGTCGGGCGGGGCGGCGGCCGTGACGACGGCGGAGTTTGAGGAGAACCTGCGGCTGCAGGTGTATCTCGATGGAGCCGGGTTTGGTCCCGGGGTGGTGGACGGGCGGCAGGGGGAGTTCACGCGCAAGGCGGTGGCGGCTTGGAATGTGGCACACGGGGTGAGTGACGTGGACGACCTGACGCAGGTGACGGCGGAAGCGGCGCGGGAGGTGACCACTTTGTATGCGGCGTATGCGATGAAGGCGGGGGATTTCAAATTTGTGACGCGCGGCCTGCCGTCGAAGCCGGAGGAGCAGGCGGCGGTGAAGTACCTTGGGTACCGGTCGGCGGCGGAGCTGGTGGCCGAGCGGTTTCATACGACGGAGGCGGTGGTGGCGCGGCTGAATCCGAAGACCAACCTCGGGGCGTTGAAGGCCGGGGTGGTGTTGAAGGTGCCGAATGTGACGCCCTTTGAGATTGAGGCGGTGCCGTCGCAGCGCGCCTGGAAGGAGGACCCGGTCTTGAGCCGGCATGCGGTGCTGATCAACGTGCGCCACAAGACGGCGGCCATCTACAATGCCGAGGGCGATCTGATGGCGCTTTTTCCGATCACGCCGGGGCGGGAAAAATTCATTCCTTACGGCGAGTGGACGCTTTCCAGCATGATCAGCACCCCGGTTTTCCGGTGGGACAAACAGCTGCTCGAACAAGGGAAACGCGGCACCACCGCGCACCTGCTCCCGCCCGGACCGAACAGTCCGGTCGGCGTGCTCTGGGCCGGCACCACCCGCCCGGGCATCGGCCTGCACGGGACGGCCGCACCGGAAACGATCGGCCGCAGTCAGAGCGCCGGGTGCATCCGGTTTACCAACTGGGACGCCATCCGCCTGCCCACGCTGCTGCGCCCGGGATCCCGGGTGATCGTCAAATAACCGGTGACTGACGGACGGGCACCTTGCCCCGCTTCTTCCTTTTGCATTGCCTGTCGGGGCGGGCAGTTTGCGACTCCCATCTCATGGATGAAACTGCCACGGACAGCAGACCGCCCCATCGACGTCGATGGGGGTGTGGGCTTGGGTTTGCGGTGGCGGGGGTGCTGGTGCTGGGGGTGGTGGCGGGTTTTCGGCCGTTGGCGCACTGGGCGATCGGGTATTTCGGTCAGCGGGCGGCGGAGCGTGCCGGGATGCGGGCCGAGTGGGATTCTTCGGGATCGGTGCTGGGCGGGCTGGCCTTGGACCGGGTGCAGGTGAGCGGGGGTGAGGGGGCGGTGGTGCGCTCGCTGACGGCGGAGCGGGTGGCGGCGGAGTATGAGTTGTGGCAGCTGTTCCGGGGCGGACCGGGCGAGGTGGTGAAGCGGGTGGTGGTCCGGCGGCTGGTGGCCGAGGTCGATCTGACCGGCCGGGGGGTGGCGGGTGAGGGCAGAGTCGACCGGCGGGCGGCGGGTGATTTCCGACCGCCAGCGGTGCGACTGCCGGTGGTGGACATTGAGCGGGTGACGTTGCGGGTGCGGTTGCCGGGTGGACTGGTGGAGGTGGAGGATTTTTCGCTCCGTCTTGACCCGGCGCGGCCGGGGCGGGTGGAGGTGGCACGACTGGTGGTGCCGGGAGTTCCGGAGGTGCGGGGGGCGAGCGGGGTGACGGCGGCGGGCGAGCGCTCGCTGAGGATCGAAAATCTGGAGTTGTGGCCGGAGGTGTCAGTGGAGCGAGTGGCGGTGGATGCGGCGGCGCTGACGGCCGGCCGGCTGGCGGTGGATGTCCGCGTGCGGCAGCGGGAGGCCGAGGTCGCGGTGACCGGGGATGTCCTGCCTTGGGGCGGCAACGGTCTGGAAGTGGAGGCGGAGGCGACGGTGCGGCGGGTGAATTCCGGCACGCTGGCGTTCTGGGGGGTGCCGGATGGCGGGGTCGACTGGGAGGCGGGAGAGGTGATGTTGAAAGCGCGGGGGCCGGTGGCGCGGCCGGATCTGCTGGTGGCGGGAGCGACGCTCCGCGGGGGCCGGGGGAAGCGGGACGGGTGGCCGGAGGCGGTGGTCGAGGCAGCGCTGGAGATCGCGGACGGTCGGGCGGTGTTGAAAGATGTGAACGTGCAGGCGGGCGGGGGCACGGCGAGCGGGCGGGCCGACGTCGTGATGCCGCGGTCGTGGCCGGCGGTGGTGTCGGCGGCCGGGCAGGGGGCGATGGAGTTTCAGGTGCCGGCGCTGGAGGCGTGGGTGACGCCGACGGCGGTGCGCGGGCGGGCGACCGGCCGGGTGCAGGCGGCATTTGCCGACCGCGTGCTGACCTCGGCCACGGCGGCGGTTGAGAGTGCCGGCGTGGTGGTGGCCGGGCTGCCGGTCGAACAACTGACCACGCGGGTGACAACCACTGACGGCGGGCGGCTGCAGGTGGCGGCCGAGGCGCGGCTTTCCGGGGCGAATCGCGCGGAGGCAAGCGGCTGGCTCGACCTGCGGGGCGATCGGCCATTTGAAATGAAGTGGACGGCGGACTGCCGCGACCTCGCGGCGGTGCCGGTCGA
>JALRGF010000051.1 GCA_023253495.1 Verrucomicrobiales bacterium | reverse complement strand
TTGACGGCCTGGCGGCGGGCAAGGGGGTGGCGGTCTGTGGGACGCGGCGCGAGGCGGACGCGTTTCTCGACACGATTTTTGTGCGGTGCGCGTTCGGTCCCGGGCGGGTGGTGATCGAAGAATGCCTGACCGGGCCGGAGGTCAGTATTTTCGCCAGCCTGGTTGACGGCCGCTATCACATCCTGTGCCCGGCGCGCGACTACAAGCGGATCCACGACGGAGACGAAGGACCGAACACCGGAGGCATGGGGGCGGTGGCGAGTCGCGACCTGGTCTCCGCGGAGCTGATGGAACGGATCGAGCGGGAAATCGTGGCGCCGACGGTGGCCGGCCTGCAGGCCGATGGGCTGCCGTACCGCGGGTTTCTGTATTTCGGGCTGATGCTGACGCCGAACGGTCCGAAGGTGATCGAATACAACTGCCGGTTTGGCGACCCGGAGTGTGAGGCGGTGATGCCGCTGGTGGGTGGTGATTTTGTGCAGTACGTCCTGCACGGGGCGCGCGGCGATCTGCGGCCGGAGCTGATGACGTTTTCTCCCGGCTGGAGCGTTTGCGTGATCCTGGCCAGTGCGGGATACCCGGCATCGAGCCGGAGCGGCGACCCGATCCGCGGTCTGGAAGAGGCCGCCGCCTCCGGGGCCCACGTCTTTCATTGCGGCACCCGCCTGGCCGCCGGGGGGCCTCCGGGGACACCGTCCTATGAAACCAATGGCGGGCGTGTGCTGGCCGTGGTCGCCCGCGGGGCGACCCGCGAGGAAGCCTTGGCGCGGGTCGAGCCGGCGGCCGAAGCCATCACGTTTCCGGGCCGGCAGCGGCGCCGCGACATCGGTCGCCGGCATTTCGAGTGACCCGGTGCCGGCTTGCAATCGCCCGTGCGCCCACGTACATCCTGCGGCGTGACGATGCCTGATCCTGTTGCCGATTCACAGCTGCTGCTTGACGCGGACGGCGTGCAGGCGGCTGTCGGTCGTCTGGCCGACGCGGTGGCGGACCGCCATCCGGAAACCTGGCCGGTCTTCATCGGGATCGAGCGCCGCGGCGTGCCGCTGGCCCGCCGCGTGGCCGCGGAACTCGCCCGCCGCCAGCCGGGCCGCGGGGCCCCGCCCGTCGGGTCGCTTGATATTTCGCTCTATCGCGACGACCTCGCCGCCCTGGTCACGGTGCCCCGGCTGCGCGGCTCACAGATTGATTTTGACGTGGACGGGGCGGAAGTGGTGCTTTTTGACGACGTGCTCTACACCGGCCGGACGATCCGGGCGGCGCTGGACGAGCTGGCTGATTTCGGGCGGCCGGCGCGGGTGGAGCTGGCGGTATTGCTTGACCGCGGGTGCCGCGAGCTGCCGATCCAGGCGGATTTTGTCGGCCTCCGGCACTCCACCCGGCCCGGCGATTATGTGCGCGTGCGGTTTGCCGAAACCGATGGCGCCGATGCGGTGATGGTGGGACAGAAGGAGGCCGTCCGATGAGCATTCCCCGCCGCAAAGACCTGTTGTCCATCGCACCTCTGGCCGATGAGGAAATCGAACTGGTGCTTTCCAATGCCGCGCAGTTCAAGGCGCTCTTCCGGAGGCGCGTGAAAAAGGTGCCGACCCTCCGCGGCCGGCATGTGCTCACCCTCTTCTACGAACCGTCGACCCGCACGCTCTCGTCCTTCGAAATCGCCGCCAGCCGTCTCTCCGCTGACGTCACCCACTTTTCCGTCTCCACCTCCAGCGTGGTCAAAGGCGAATCGATCCTCGATACCGTCGAAACTCTGGAGTCCATGCAGGTCGACTGCATCATCGTGCGCCACAGCGCCTCCGGCGTGGCCAGCCTGATCGCGAGGCACAGCCGCGCCAGCGTGATCAATGCCGGCGACGGATGGCACGCGCACCCGACCCAGGCGCTGCTCGACGCCTTCACCCTCCGGGAAATCTGGCCGGACCTCTCCGGGCGGCGCATTCTCATTGTCGGCGACCTGCTGCACTCGCGGGTGGCCCGCTCGACAAGCACGATTTTCCACCGTCTGGGTGCGGAGGTGGCGGTGCTTGGTCCGGGCACGCTGATTCCCGACACCCGCTGGGACTGGCTGCGCAAATTCCGCACTTTTGACGAGGCCCTGCACTGGCAACCGGATGTCATTTATCTGCTGCGCATCCAGAACGAGCGCCTCGGGGACGATCCGTTTTTCCCCAGCCTCGGCGAATACCACCGGCACTACGGCGTGACCGACGAACGCTTTGCGCGCATTGCCGGAGAAGGGCTGTACCTGATGCACCCGGGCCCGGTGAACCGCGGCGTGGAACTGGTCGACGCCGTCATGTCCTACGACCGCTGCCTGATCAACCAGCAGGTGGAAAACGGCATCGCCATCCGCATGGCCTGCCTCCACTGGCTTCAGCCGGCCACCTCTTCATCCTGAACCCACAGCACCCACCACCCCGCACTGCCATGCCCAACCCCTGGACCGGAAAAGGAAACCCTTACACCCGCGAAGAAGTCCGTGAACGCCTGCACGCCACCCTCGGCCAGGGACGCGCCATCATCGCCGCCGGCGCCGGCACCGGCATCTCCGCCAAATTCATCGAAAAGGGCGGTGCCGACCTCATCATCATCTACAACAGCGGCCGCTTCCGCATGATGGGCCACGGTTCGACCGCCGGCATGATGGCCTACGGCGACGCCAACGCCATAGCCATGGAAATCGGTGAATACGAGGTGCTCCCGGTCGTCGAGGAATGTCCGGTCATCTGCGGCGTGCACGCCACCGACCCGCGGCGGCGCATGTGGCACTGGCTCGGCAAGGTCAAGGAAATGGGTTTTTCCGGGGTGAACAATTTCCCCACGCATACCATTGTCGACGGCCATTTCCGCGGCGTGCTGGAGGAGACCGGCATGAGCGTGAAAAAGGAATACGAGATGGTCGCGCTGGCCCGGCGCATGGACCTTTTCAGCGTCGTCTATGTCGCCACCCCCGAGGAAGCGATCGAAATGGCCAAGGCCGGAGCGGATGCCATCATCGCGCATGTCGGCACCACCGTGGGCGGATCCATCGGGGTGACCAGCGCCGTGGTCTCATGGGACTTCACGCTCCGGCGGACCCAGGAAATCATTGATGCGGCCAGCACCGTGCGGAAAGACATCTTTTTCCTCTGCCACGGCGGCCCGATCAACACGCCCGATGACGCCGCGCGCGTCATGGCCGGCACCACCACCCACGGGTTCGTCGGGGCCAGCTCGCTTGAGCGCATGGGGGTCGAGCAGTCGCTCACCGACCTCACCCGGCGCTTCACCGCCCTGCCGTGCCCCTCGGCCGGAACGGTGGGCCGGTAGGCGGGCGACGGGTGCGGGTGCCGGATTTTTCTGGCGGGTGGCGGAGAAAAGAGCGATGGTATGGTGGCTGTCCCGGGTTTTGCCCGGAATCACCGGCCTCTCCCGCAACCCCTCACCCGAAACCCCATGAAAATCCAGCCTCTGCGGCCGGGCCGCTGGCCCGCTGTCTGCGCCGTCCTCGTCGCGCCCGCCCCTCTCATGGCGGGGTCCCTGAATCTCGATTTCAATGACGGCGCCATCCCGCCCGGTACCGCGGCTTTCGGCAGCGCGGTCGTGGAACCGGCCGGCGGGTTCGCCGGCGGCGCCCTCAAGGTCGTCAAAAACGTCAACAGCCTGCAGGGTGCCTTTGTCATCGAGGACCTTGATGGCGGAGCGCCGGTCAACGGCTTCAATGCCACCTTCAAGCTCCGCGCCGGTGGCGGAAGCAGCCCGCCGGCTGACGGATGGAGTTTCTGTCTCGGCGCTGATCTTCCCGATGCCAGCTGGGGCGAGGAAGGCGCCGGCACCGGCCTGGTCGTCGCCTTTGACATCTACGACAACACCGATGGCGACCCTAACAATGGCGCGGGAGAAGCTCCGGCCATCACCATCCGCTGGAACAACGTGCAGGTCGCCGAAGTGCGGCCGACCCTCAATCAGATGACCACCGGTGAGGGCGGCACCCCCGCCTTCGCCGACGTCCAGATCAAACTGGATCCGGATGGGTCGCTCGACGTGGTGCTCGACGGCGTCCGCTTCATCGACAATCTGTACACTCCATACGAACCGGTGGCTGGCGCGCGTTTCGGATTCGGCGCCCGTACCGGCGGGCTGAACATCAATGTGTTCATCGATGACCTCAGCCTGACCACCACGACCGGCGGGCTGCTCGCCGCCTTCGTCCACCAGCCTCAGTCGTCGTCTTTCCTTCCCGGGTCGCGGGCCCGGTTTTACGCGTTGCTGGCCAACGAAGCCGTGGTCACCAGCTTCCAATGGGAACGCAAGGCTCCCGGAGCCACGACCTTCGCGCCGATCGCCGGCGCCACCAGCCGGGATTACATCTCGGCCGACCCGGTGGCGGCCGCGGACAACGGTGCGGTTTACCGCCTGGCGGTCGCCGACGGTGCCGGCATCACCTATTCCAACGAGGTCACCCTGACGGTGAGCGCCCTGCCCGAGCCGGCCTACGAGTATACGCAGTCGTTCGATGGCGGCGCGGTGCCTCCGGCCGAAGGCTCGCTGTTTGGCAGCGCCCTGGTTGATCCGACCGGTTTTGTGCAGCTGACCGATGCGGTCAACAGCTTGTCGGGAGCCCTGCTCCTCAACGACCTGGATGCGGGAGCGTCGATTTCCTCGATGGCGGCCGCCTTTGAGCTGCGCATGGGGTCGGGCACCACACCGCCGGCTGACGGATTCAGCTTCAACTGGGCCTCCAATCTTCCGGCCGCCGCGCTGGGCGAAGCCGAGGAAGGCGCGGGCAACGGGCTGCGCGTCTGCTTCGATGTCTATGACAATGCCGATGGCAACCCGCTCAATGGCATCGGTGAAGCTCCCAGCCTCGACCTGAAGTGGGGCGACACCGTGCTCGCCTCGGTGAAGGTCTCGCCTTGGGAGTTTTTTACCGATCTTGATTTCGTGCCGGTGCGGGTGCGCTTGGACGCGAGCGGCCTCGTCTCCGTCGCGGTCAACGGTCGTCTGTACTTTGACAACGTGGCAGTCCCCGGATGGACGGCGCTGGCCGGCGGCCAGTTCGGTTTTTACGCCCGGACCGGTGGTCTGAACCAGAAGCATGAGATCGACACCGTCCGTCTGGCCACCACCACGTACGCCGGGCCGGTGCAGATCACTGATGAACCGGACGACCTGGTCGCCATCACCGGTGGTCCCGCCACCTTTGCCCTGGTCGCCAACTACGCCACGCCCCCGGCCGCCGTGAAATGGCAGAAACGCGATGCCGGCGCCGCCGGTTTCAGTGACATTCCGGGTGCCACCTCCCTGACGCTCACCACGGCGCCGCTGACCGCGGCCGACAACGGCGCTCTTTACCGAGCCATCGTCACCGTCGGCGGCTCCACCGCCACCAGCCGCGAGGCGCTGCTCACGGTCATCCATTTCGGTGTGGCCGGCACTCCTGATGTGGTCCTCGACTTTAACACCGGCGACCTGACCAACACCGGGGCGGCCGCCGCCGCGACCATCGCCACCTACGGCAATGCCGCCTTCTCGCCCAATGGCGGGGTGGAGGACTCGGGCTTCCTCTCGCTCACTGAAGCCGCCGGCAGCCAGAACAGCGCGCTCGTCATCGAAAACTTCTCCGGAGCCAATGCCCAGGGGGCGCTGACCGCCACCTTTGACGTCAACCTGACGGCCTCCGGCACCTCGGTGCCGGGCACCCCGGCCGACGGCTTCAGCCTGAGCTGGGGCGCCGACGTGCCCGCCGGCACCATCAACACCGGCGCCGAGGAAGGCGCCGGTACCGGCCTGATCGTCACCTTCGATACCTACGACAACGGCGGCGGCGAGGCCCCGGCCATCGGCCTCAAGTATCGCGGTGCCCTGGTCGTGCCCGATGTGCGGGTCTCCCGCGCGTTCCTCCAGCCGCTGGACTGGGCGAAAGTCGGCGTGCGGGTGGAAAATGACGGCACCGTCGATGTGATGTTCAACGGGGTGGTCGTCTTCCACAACGTGCCCCTGCCGGCCTGGACGGGTCTGGCCAACGGCCGCTTCAACCTGGCCGCCCGCACCGGCGGCGCCTTCGAGACCCACTGGGTCGACAACGTCGTGATCAATACCGCCAATTACATCGGTCCGGTCATCATCACGCGCCAGCCGGCCAGTACCGGCGTGCTCGCCGGAACGCCCGCAACCTTTACCGTGGCCGTCAACGACCCCGGTCAGACGACCTGGCAATGGCAGACCGCCGCCGCCGGCTCCACGGCCTTCTCCAATATCCCGGGCGCCACCGGCGACTCGTTCACCACCGCCGCCACCAGTCTCGCCGACAACGGGCGCCAGTACCGCGCGGTGGCCACCGGCCTGACCAGCAGCGTCGAAAGCGCCATCGCCGTGCTCACGGTCATCGATCCCACGCTGCCGCCGCCCACCGCACAGCTGGATTTCGACTCCCCCGGCAGCCTGACGTACGGCTTCGGCGGGACCGCCTCCGAGGGGACCGGCGAAGGCGTCGGCGGCTCCGGCTTCGGCAGCTTGACCACCGCCGAAAACAGCCTTCAGGGAGTGCTCGTCATCGACGACTTCAATGGCGGTGAGCCGGTCACCTCCATGACCGCCTCCTTCGCCCTGCGCATCGGCGGCGGCACCGCCACCCCGGCCGACGGCATGTCCTTCGTGTGGGGCGACGACGTCGGCACCAGCGCCGCCCCCGTCGTCTTCGGCGAGGAAGGCAGCGGCAACGGTCTGATCGTGTCCTTCGACACCTATCAGAACAGTGCTGTGGACCTGCCCGGCATCTCGCTCAAGTGGCAGGGTAACCTGCTCGCCGAGAGGACCATGCCGTTTTCCGCCCTGCTCAGCGACCCGGAATACTTCCCGGTCGTCATCAAACTCGACAGCGACGCCACGGCCGATGTCTGGTTCAACAATGAGGTCATCTTCTACGATGTGCCGGTGCCCGGCTTCTCCCCGCTCAGCGGCGCCAGCTTCGTCTGGGCCGCCCGCACCGGCGGTCTGAATGAAAACGCCTTCATCGACAACATCAACCTCACCACCACCACCGCCGCCAATGGCCCCGGCTCCATCAGCATTGCCGTCTCCGGCGGAGATCTCGTCATCACCTACACCGGTACCCTCCAGAGTTCCCTCGACCTGACCACCAACTCGTGGCAACCGGTCCAGGGCGCCTCCAGCCCGTACCGCGTCCCGATGCCGACCAACGGCCGCCTGTACTTCCGGGCCGCCCGCTGATCGGTCTCCGCCCAGCCGGGCCCGCCGGCCCCGCGGGCTCACGCCCCGCCTCACGCCCCGATCCGGCCTTCCGGATCGGGGCGCTTTTTTTGATGTTTTTGACGCTGAACAACCTCCGTTTCCGGTCTCTTCCGTCCTTCACCGATTCCCTCGACGGAAATGCCCCGGTGCTTCGGCGTGGGGAGCCAATCTCCGCTTGACCGGGGGGGTATTTCTTTCAGGATTGTGGAATTCTTTCCGGTTCGCACCGTAGTGGTGAACCGGGGTGACCGGAGGTCCGGTCTTTCCGGGGGGACGCTGCGGGTGGTGGTCAACCGTCACCCCGTACGGGTGCGTGAACAGGAGGGGATGATGCACACTTTCTGTCGGGGCGAGCGCTCCCTCTCCGGGCCGGAGAGCGGACCGCCGCCATCACCCCATTTTCCACCTCGTCTTTCCGCCCCCTTTCCCTCGCATGTTCGGCAAATTTTTCGGATTTATTTCCAGTGACATCGGCATCGATCTCGGCACCGCCAACACCCTCGTCTACGTCAAGGACCGCGGGATCGTCCTGCGCGAACCTTCGGTCGTCGCCGTCAAATGCGGTACCAACGAAGTGCTGGCGGTCGGTGACGACGCCAAGCGCATGCTCGGCAGGACTCCGGGCAACATTGTCGCCATCCGGCCGCTGCGCGACGGGGTGATCGCCGATTTTGACGTCACGGAAGCCATGCTGCGGCACTTCATCCGCAAGGTGCACAGCCGCCGCGGACTGGTCCGCCCCCGGGTCGTCATCGCCGTCCCCTCCGGCATCACCGAAGTCGAAAAACGCGCCGTCAAGGAAAGCGCCCTGCAGGCCGGCGCCCGCGAAGTCTACATGATCGAGGAACCGATGGCCGCCGCCATCGGGGTCGGCCTGCCCGTCCAGGAAGCCAGCGGCAACATGATCGTCGACATCGGCGGC
>JALRGF010000678.1 GCA_023253495.1 Verrucomicrobiales bacterium | reverse complement strand
CCGCGGCTTCTTGTGCAAGGGCAGTGCGATCAGATTGCCAAAGCCGCCGCGCGGCAGCGTGTCCTGGTTCGGAAAGAAGCGATCATACGACTTCAGCCCCGCCTCCGGCCTCCGTTCCATCGTCTCCGTGAGCAGATGCGCTCCCAGCTTCCGCGCCAGCGCCGCCGGGATCGCCTCCGCGAAAAACATCCACACATGCCCGCCCTCCCCGCTGCGCGATCTTTCCAGCACCGCAGGCACCCCAAGCCTCTCGCAGGTATCCAGAAACGCCCGTGCATCCGCCGCCCAGTCGCCTTCATCAAAATCCACCGCGAGAAAAAAGCACCGCTCATCCAGCAGCATCGGATACACTCCCGCCACGAGCGGTCGGCCCTGCTCATCGACGCCGGACAGGTGTTGCCGGATCACCGCATCCGTCATCGGCAACCACTTCTGGTGCGCACAGTCCGCACATCGGATCTTCGGCTTCCTGCAGATCCCGCGTACCCAGTCATTCCCGCAGACCGGCGCATACCCCGCCTTCCCTGTCTGCGCATTCTCAAAACGTTTCGCCCACACCTCCTCCCGCCCCCGGAACAACGAGCGGAAAAGCGCCACCTTCTCTGCCGGGCTTGAGTGGTTGGTGACGGTCATGACAAGGCGCCTTGTGCTGGCGTCAGACACTCCTGCTGGCGATTTTCCGAGGACACAAGCGTCGCTGTGTCGCCGCCAACCCCGTTTTATCCCGGCTTCAGTTCCTGCGGGTCGTAAAGCCTGTTTTCGTCAGCGCTGCGTTGCCTCAGGGCGCGGTGGCTGGCGTGGTCGTTTTTTGCGCCTGGGCGTGTGCGGAAAACCATGGCCGATAAATGTTCAAAGAAGCAGTATCCGCAAGTCCAAAAATGGAGCACTCCCAAATGCCCCCCGGAACGCCCTCCTTCACGGGCGGGACAGGTGCTCTGTGGGCATCCTTTCAGATGTGGACAGGTACTTTGTGAGTACGCCTCGGAACGGGGGAGCGGGGCGAGAGCGGCCGGCAGCCGATTTTCGGGGTGGCCGGGCGGGTGGGGTGGCGTGGTGGCTCAGGCGACGAGAGCGCCGCCGCAGGACGAGCCGCTGCCGGCGGTGCAGCCGAAGCAATGGGGTCCGGTGCGGATGGGCAGACGGGCAAACGTCTCGGGGTCGACGTCCCAGAGGTGGAGCGGCGCGGCGTTTTTTCCGGTACCGGGAGCGGGCAGGGTGAGGTCGAGCATCTGGTTGAAGTCGCAGTCGAAGACCTCGCCGCGCCACGAGACGTTGAGGGTATGGCGGCACATCAGGCCGGGCACGGTGGCCGGGTTGAAGGCGTCTTTGAGGAGGATCAGATAATCGGCGAGGGCGTTGCGGCGCTGGAGCCAGCTGGCGAAGCGGGCGATCGGCATGTTGGCCAGGCAGTAGAGCCGGTTGAAGACGATGCCGAAGTGGGCGGCCATTTCACGTTTGTAGTCGGCTTCGAGTTCCGACTGATCGGGTGGGAGCGTGGCGGCGACCGGGTTGTAGACGAAGTGGAGCGGCAGGTGCGGGTCGCGTCCGTAGCCGAGGGCATTGAGTTTCTGAAAGGCGGCGATCGATCTGTCAAAGACGCCTTCACCGCGCTGGGCGGTGACATTTTCCGGGGCGTAGCAGGGCATGGAGGCGATGAGTTCGACCTCATGGGCCGCGAGGAAATCGGCCATGTCCTCGAAGCCCGGTTCGAGGAGGATGGTGGCATTGAGGCGGTCGATGACCCGGCGCGGCCGGGAGAACCCGCGGCGCACGGTGGTGACCAGCCGTCGGAAATCCGGCACCATTTCCGGAGTGCCGCCGGTGAGGTCGAGGGTGTCGAGCGGGCTGGCGGCGAACCAGTCGAGCACGCGGTCCACGGTGTCCCCGGAGATGATTTCCGTGCGGTGGGGGCCGGCGTTCACGTGGCAGTGGACGCAGGTCAGGTTGCAGCGTTTGCCGACGTTGAGCTGGAGGGTTTCCGGGCGGCCCCGGGACAAGGCAAGCCGGTGGGCGGCCAGGGCGGCGTCGAAGTCGACGGGCATGGCGATGGGGGAACGGAGCCGGGGCGGGGGAGCGTCGGGAAAATCCGCCGGCGGCACCGCGGCGGGCGGCATTTTGGAGGCGCCTTATTTGGCGCCGTCGATCCCGAGCAATTCGACCTCGAAGATGAGGGTGGAATTGGGTCCGATGTCGTCACCGGCGCCGCGCTCGCCGTAGGCGAGTTTTGACGGGATGAAGAGTTTCCATTTCGACCCGACGGGCATGAGTTGCAGGGCTTCGGTCCAGCCGGCGATCACCTGACTGACGCCGAATTCGGCGGGTTCGCCGCGTTCGACCGAGCTGTCGAAGACGGTGCCGTCGATCAGGGTGCCGTGGTAGTGGACCTTGACGCCGTCGTCCTTGCCGGGTTTCGGGCCATCGGCTTTTTTGAGGATTTCGTACTGCAGGCCGCTGGCGGTGGTGACCACGCCGTCGCGTTTTCCGTTGGTGGCGAGGAATTCAGACCCGGCCTTGGCGTTATCGGCCCCGGCAGCGGCGGCGGCCTTCTCTTCTTCGGCCTGCATTTCCTGCTGGAATTTCTGAAGGATGTCGTTGGTCTCGTCGTCGCTGATCTGGGACGGCTGGCCGGCGAGGGCGGTTTTGATGCCGGCCACGAGCGAATCGAGGTCGACCTTGATGCCATCGGCCTTGATGCGGGAGCCGATGTTGTGGCCGAAGATGTAGCTGATTTTCTGGGGTTCGGTTTCGAGTTTCACAGCGGCCGGGGATTTGTCCTGGGCGGCTGCGGTGCCGAGAGTGGCGACGCCGACGAGGGCGGGAATCAATTTGGAAAGCATGACGGGAACGCTATGGCCGGGGGGAGGCGGGCGTCAAAGGAAGTTTGCGGTGGTGGCGATTTGCGCTCAGCGTGGCCGGCATGGAGCACATGGACGGCGACGAGCAGTTGCGGGAGAAGGCGGCGGCGGTCGTCCGGCGCGCGAAATTTCCGTTTCTGGCGACGGTGGGTCGAGACGGCCAGCCGCGGGTGCGGCCGGTGTCGCCGGTGCGGGTCGACCCCGGCTTTGTGATCTACGTGGCCAACCTGCGTCGGTACGGCAAGACGGAGGAAATTGCGGCCGAGCCGCGGGTGGAGCTGTGTTATCTGGATGATGCGCACGACCAGGTGCGGATCACGGCGGTGGCGGAGGAACTGACTGATGGCGCGGTGCTGGCGGAGATCTGGGAGGCGAATCCATTGTTGCGGAAATATCTTGGCACGCCTGAGAACCCGGAGCTGATTATTTACCGCTGCCGGCCGGTGCGGGTGCGGTTCATGCATGAATGGGCCCTCGAGTATCTCGAGGTGCCGACGGCTTGCGGCGCGTGAAAATCCGGCCATGATGCGAGGCGTGATTCCATTGCCACGCGCTCTGGCGGCCGGGCTGACCGGTCTGTGTCTGCTCTGGTCGGCGGCGGCACCGATGGTGTGGGGGCAGGTCCCGGGCGGCGAGCGCCCGGTGCCGCGGATCACGATCACTCCTGGTGGGGCCGGGGGCGGATCGGGAAGCGCGGGTGACCCGGGCGCCGCGGGCGCCACGGCTGACCCGGCGGCCGGCGAGCTGTTGCCGCCGCTGCCGCCTGAGC
>JALRGF010000112.1 GCA_023253495.1 Verrucomicrobiales bacterium | reverse complement strand
TCGCCTCCAGGCAGGCCAGGGTGGTGGCTACGGCGTCGAACAGGGCTTCCTTGTCCTCCTGGAAGTCTTTGTTGTAAGCGAGGGGCAGACCCTTGATCATCACCAGCAGCCCCTGCAGATGCCCGAACACTCGCCCGCACTTGCCGCGCACCAGTTCAGGCACATCGGGATTCTTTTTCTGCGGCATCAAACTGCTGCCGGTGGTGTGGGCGTCGTCCAGCGTGACGAAGGCAAATTCCGCACTGGCCCACAGAATGATATCCTCGGCCAGCCGCGACAGGTGCACGCCGCAGAGCGCGATCACAAAGACCAGTTCCGCCATGAAATCGCGATCGCTGACCGCATCCATGCTGTTGCGCGTCACCCCGGCGAACCCGAGGCGCCCGGCTACAAATTCACGATCCAGCACAATCGTCGAACCGGCCAGCGCGCCGCTCCCGAGCGGCAGTTCGTTGAGCCGCGCCACGGCATCCTCCATCCGCCCGGCATCGCGCCCGAACATCTCGACGTAGGCCAGCAGATGGTGGCCGAAAAGCACCGGCTGCCCTCGCTGCAGGTGAGTGTATCCCGGAAGGATCACGTCGGCGTGCGCCGCGGCCGAGGCCACCAGCGCGCGCTGCAGGTCCCGGATCAGCCCGAGCAGGACCGCCGCCTCATCGCGGCAGTACAGCCGCGCGTCCGTGGCCACCTGGTCGTTGCGGCTGCGCGCCGTGTGCAGCTTGGCCCCGACCGCCCCGATGCGCCCGGTCAGCGCCGCCTCGATATTCATATGGACATCCTCCAGGCCGGCCTTCCACTCGAAGCGTCCTTCGCGGATGTCCTTCTCGATCCCGCGCAACCCGGTCTTGATCTGGCGGCACTCGGCAGCCGTGAGAATGCCGGCCCGCTGCAGCGCCTCGGCATGCGCGATCGACCCGCGGATGTCCTGCGCATACAGACGCCAGTCAAACGACACCGATTCGCCGTACCGCTTGACCAGATCACTCGTTTCTTTTTGAAATCTTCCTTTCCACATGCGGGTGCCTCTAGGCGAAGATTCCGTCACCGGCAAGCCGGGCGCGCCGCAGTTATCCGGAAAGCCGCGCTGCGGCAGGCGGTTCCCCGGTGGCGTTTGACAAAACGATCCTGACTCGTAGTGTCCCCATCCCTTTCTCCGGTCAGGTCCTTCCTGCACCGGCTCCGATCCAGCCTTGACCGACTGACCGCCATGCCCAAACGCACTTACCAACCCTCGAAACGCACCCGCAAACGCCAGTTCGGGTTCCGCGCCCGCATGAAGACGAAGGGCGGTCGGGAAATCCTCCGCCGCCGGCGCCAGAAAGGCCGCAAACGTCTGGTCCCCAAGGGCGTGGAGGTCCATTACGCACGCCACACGGTGCAGCACGGGCGCTAGGCGTCCCCTCAACGGCCGGGCGGCTGCCGCCGTCCGCCAGCCCTCCGTCTGGCGATGAGCCTGCCCCGTCCAGTGCGGATGACCCGCCGCCGTGACTTCGAAGCGGTGCGCCTCCACGGCTCCTCGGTGGGCAGCCGGCTGCTGGCTATCGGCCGCCTCGACGACCCGGCCGCCACCAAACCAAAGGCCGGGGTGATCGTGCCCAAGGCGCTCGGCGTGGCCCCGGTCCGCAACCGTCTCAAACGACGGCTGCGCGAAATCATCCGCGAAGCACTCCCGTCCCTGGAACAAGGCGCGCCGCACCCACCAGTCTTCGTGACCATCGCCCGGCGCGCCTCGGTCCACGCCGGATTTGACGAATTGCGCGCCGATTGGCACCGGCTCGCCCGCAAGGCGGGACTGGCGCCGTCCGGCACACGCACACCCGCTGCCATGCCCCCGCGCCCCGAGCCATGAAACCGCTCCTGATCGGTCTCGTCCGGTTCTACCGGACCGCTCTTTCCAAACCGCTCCACTGGCTCGCCGGGCCGGGCGCCGGCTGCCGCTTCAACCCGACCTGCTCGCAATACTGCCTCGACGCGCTGCACACCCACGGCACCTTCAGGGCGGTCTGGCTCAGCCTCCGTCGTCTGGCCCGCTGCCACCCATGGGGCGGACAGGGCGAGGACCCGGTGCCTCCGGCCGGCACCCGTGACAACACCCCAACCGCCCGCCACCCGGGCTGAGACCCGGCAAAGAGCTGGCCGCCCGGCACGTCGTGGTCGCCCCGCACCTCCCCCTCCGCTGTTTTCTCTCCGCTTTCATCCTGCTCCCGCCCGCCTACGCTCCCGCGTCCCGCACCCTCCCGGTCTCCGTTTCCGTCTCCGTTTCCGTCTCCGTTTCCCGACTCACCACCCCATCTTTTTTCTCATTCTTCATCCCCATGGACCGTACCGCCTGGATTGTCGTCACCCTCTGCACCGCCGGATTGATCGCCTGGTTCTGGCACGCCCCGCGGCACCAACCGCGGCCGGTTACCGGCCCGCAAGTCGTGCAGGCCGCCACCCCGGCCGCCGGCACACCCGACACCCCCGCGGCTCCCCCTGCTCCCACAACACCCTCCGTGCCCGAACAAACCATGCCGATTTCCGATGACGGCATCGATTACATCTTCTCGAACATCGGCGGCGGCATCAAAACCATCACCCTGCCGCCCCAGCGGTTCTCCGGCCGCAGCCCGACCACCCTCAACAAGGACGGCGTCGCCGCCGTCGGCGCCCTCTCGCCCGTCTCCGGCAGCATCGAAACCGAGGCCTACGAGCTCAAATCGCCCACCGGAAAAACCCCGGTTATCTACGAACGCACCACCACCGACGGCCTGATCATCCGCAAAACCTGGACCCCGGTCACCGAGGGTACCGGCAAAGGATTCCTCTGGAAACTGTCGGTCTCCTTCAAAAACAACGGCCCCGGCGCCCACACCGCCGCCTGGTCGCTCTACGCCGGCACCGCCAGCCCGCTCCAGTCCAGCGAGGAACCGGTCTCGGTCTGCTGGAACGCCGATGGTGAACCCGACCAGCAGAACGCCGGATGGTTCAACGGCTCCGGGTTCCTCGGCATGCAGTTCCGGCCGCCCCTGCCCACTTTCGAAAAATCCTTCGCCCAGCTGCTCTGGGGCGGCGTGCACAGCCAGTACTACACCACCCTGATCGCCCACACCCTGCCCGAACGCGAACTGCCGCCCGGACGCCTCTGGGCCCAGCGCAAGGCCGTCACCATCCAGCCGGAACAAGGCAGCCCGCACAACACCTTCGCCGTCTACGCCGGCGTCGGCCTGCCCGACCTCGCCCTGCCTCCGGGTCAGGAAAAATCCTTCGACCTCGAAGTCTACATGGGCCCCCGCGCCCACAGCCTGCTCGCCCACCTGCCCCGGCGGCTCGATGATGCCATGTTCTACGGCATGTTCGGCTTCATCAGCAAACCGATGCTCTGGCTGCTCACCTGGTTCCAAAAACTGATGAGCTTCACCCACTCCAGCTGGGGATGGGCGGTCATCCTCCTGACCATCCTCGTCCGCGGACTGCTCTGGCCGCTCAACATCAAGGCGACCCGCCAGATGAAACGCATGTCGCTGCTGGCCCCCCAGATGAAGGAACTCCAGGAGAAATACAAGGACGACCCCCAGAAAATGCAGGCCCAGGTCATGGGGCTTTACAAAAAATACGGCGTCAACCCGGTCAGCGGCTGCCTGCCGATGCTCCTTCAGATCCCGATTTTCTTCGGCCTTTACACCATGCTCCGCTTCGCCGTGGAAATGCGCGGCCACGGCTTCCTCTGGGTCAGGGACCTCGCCCTGCCCGACACCCAGTTCCACATCGCCGGCTTCCCGATCAACCCGCTCCCGCTCGTCATGGCCGCCACCATGTTCATCCAGATGGCCATGACCCCGAAAAGCCCGGACCCCAACATGCAGATGCAGCAACGCATCTTCCTGTTCATGCCGGTCATCTTCCTGGTCATGTGCTACAACTTCGCCGCCGCCCTTGCCCTCTACTGGACCATCTCCAACATCATCGGCATCTTCCAGTACTGGGTGGTCAAAAGAATGCCGGAACCGGAACTGGTCGAAAAACCTGTCGTCCTCCCACCCGCCAAACCCGGAGGTGCCGCCGCCAAAGCCGCCGGCGGCAAACCCAGTTTCATGGAAATCTTCGCCGAACGCCTCGCCGATCAGCAGAAAAAAGCCGCCAACCGCACCCTGCCCGGCGCCAGCCAGGCCAGCACACAAGCCCGCCCCGGCGGCAGTGGCAA
>JALRGF010000402.1 GCA_023253495.1 Verrucomicrobiales bacterium | reverse complement strand
CCGTGCCGGCCGTCTTGGCCGTCTTGGCGGATGATTTTTTGGATGGTGGCTTGGCCATGGGGTCAGCGAGTCAAGGGTGATGGGAAATGAGGTGGGGTTGTGCCGGGGGGCCGACGCCTGCGGCGACCGGGGGCCGGTCCGGGGTAAAAGGGCCGCAGGCGTGGAGCCATCGCACAGGACCGGCGCAACGCAACGGCCGGAGCGAGGCAAATGCGCGGCAGCCGGTCGGGACGGCCGGGCTGGCCGATTATTTCACGAGACGGTAAAAACGCGCGACCGTCTCGCCGGCCGGCAGCTCAAGGACATTTTCAAAGGTCTCGACGACCGGAGCCCCGTCCACCGGTTGCCAGGTGTCCGGCGCCAGTGAGTCGCTGGATTCGAGCCGCCAGTTCTGCCCGGCGATCCATCGGAACCGGAGGGTTCCGGGGCCGGTGCGGTCGAGGTGGAGGGTCGGCTTGGCGGATTCGAGTGCATTGACTCCGGCGCGCGGCCCGCATTCGCGGATCACCGCGTACCGGACACGGCTGATGGCGATCTTGCCGTCGACGACAAACCGGGCCGCGGCCTGGGGGGCCTGATTGACGCCGATGAATTTGACATCGGGGATTTCGAAATACGAATCGAGCCAGCGGCCCGACCCTTGGAGGGTGGTCCCCTGGGAGGCGGGCCGGAAGGCGAAGCTGGTGCTGCCGTTGGGGTTTTCGCGGATATAAACTTCCGGGCGGAATGACCGGCCGCTCAGGGCGGGGTCGTCGTAATAAGTCACGCAGACGGCGAGGCGGGCATTCGGCTGAGTGCTGGGGCCGAGCCGGGTATCGGTGATGGCGAAGTTGAGGTAGTTGTGATTGAATCCCGGAGTGCCGTCGTCGAGTGCGGCCCGGATGGCGGACCGCCGGTCCTCCGGCGGACCGGCTTCCTCCTGGATCATTTGCTGATCGCCGCCGGAAGTGCCCGGAGCCAGGCCGTCGGACACCCCCTGAGCCAGATCCATTTCGGCATAGTCGCCGTAGACGCCGTCGCAGACGGCCGGGTCACGGTAGCAATTGGCCAGGGGATCCTGACCGGCGAGCGGGTGCGCGCCGTCACGGAGCACGGCCAGATCGAACCGGGAGAGCGAAACCGGTCCGCCGGTGAAGGCGAGGCGCACGCCGCCGGTGAGGGAGCCGGTATTGATACCCTTGAGGTTCACGCCCGGGACCACCCATGACTGGCGGATCCAGCGGCCGGTGCCGGCGAGGGTGGCGCGGCTTTCCGCCGGGGCGAACCCGACGCCGCCGGCGGCATCGGTGGCAAAGGCTTCCGGTCCGAACGAGCGGCCGATGGCCGCGGGGTCATCAAAGTACTCAACACACAGCTTCATGGTGACCGGCGCGTTGCACGGCTGACCGAGGTAATTGTTGGTGATGCCGAAGTTCAGGAACGTGCCGAGCGGGCGCGCCGCCGTGCGCTTCCGCCCGGCCGGGCCGATGTCCATTTCGACCGTCGCCGTCTGGTCGCCGTCGCTCAGCAGCGTGAGTTCCTGGTTGGTGCCGGCGGCGAAATCGAGGAAGACGTAGTTGGTCGACGGTTCCGGGTCGCAGGCGTCCGGCGGCGCAAACTGATTGATCTCCGCAGGCTCGCCGAAGGCACCGGCCGGACCGAAGGCGACCGCGCGCACGGCGAGGTTGGCCACGTTTTCGAGGCGGATGGTGCCGCCATTGACGCCGCCATTCTGGGAGGCGCCGATCGCATCAGGCGGCAGGGTGCCGACAAACCGTCCACCGTCGCCGCGCACGTTGTTCGGCACGCGGAAAAGGACCCAGTTCCATTTGAAATTGCGTCCCTCGAGCGGGATCTGGCCGCCGACCGGGGCGGTCAGGGCGGGCAGGGCACCGAGCAGGAAGTTGAAGTTGCGCGGGGCGCCGTTGCCGCCGAGCACGGCAGCGTCGCCGTAGACCTGCAGGAGGATGTCGATTTCGGCTTCCTCGGCCCACGCCGTGTACTCGGGATCCGCGATGTTCAGATACGCCTGGGTGGCGCGCACGCCCTCCAGACCGTCGAGCGCCACCGGCGCCGTCTGCTGATCACCACCCGTGAGGATCTGGAGAGTGGAAGTCCAGTTGGTGGCGCCGGCGGGGGCTTCCAGGGCATTGCCGACCACGGCGAAATGCACGGTGGCCGCGCCATTGACAGTCGGTGGCCAGGCGTCGGGCGGGAAAGGACCGTTCTGGGCGCTCAGGCGGGAGGCGAGGGTGACAACGACGGCGAGGAGGCCCGCGGCGCGCGCGGGCAGGCTGGGGGTTGGCATGGTGGAGGGGCGGCGGGGGTGATGAACCGCTCACGCTCGTATCCAACTTCAAGCGGGCCAATAACGTCAATCAAAACCCACCACAGTCCGCCTCATCAGGGTGGGGGTATCCGGCCTTAACCCATGAAGCGGCGGGGCCACCAGGTCGGTGCGGGCCGTGGGGCGTCCGCGACTGTCCGCGACCCGCCGCTTGGCAAGCGGGCGAGGTGCGCTAGGGAGGAGCATGACGTTTTCCCACGAGATCACGGCGCGCCTGGCGGCGGCGCTGGCCGCAGTGGCCCCGGAGGGGCCGGCCGACTTCGTGCCGGCGGTCACCCCGGCGGCGGACCCGAAGTTCGGCGACTACCAGAGCAATGCCGCCCTGCTGCTGGCCAAACCGCTGGGCCGGAACCCGCGGCAGCTGGCCACCGAGCTGGCCGAAGCCTTTGACGCCACCGGCCTGACCGCGCCCCCGGAGATCGCCGGCCCGGGGTTTCTCAATTTCCGGGTCGCCCCGGAGGCGATGGAGGCCCGCCTCGCCCTGCTGCTGGCAGACGAAACACTCGGGGCCGCGCTCCCCCCGGGCGTGACGCCGGAGCGGCTCGTCATCGATTTTTCCGGGCCGAATGTGGCCAAGGCGATGCACGTCGGGCACATCCGTTCGACCATTCTCGGCGACGCCCTGGCGCGGATCGCGCGGTTTGTCGGGCACGGGGTGGTGACCGACAACCATATCGGCGACTGGGGAACGCAGTTCGGCATGCTGCTGGTGGCGTGGAAGGAGTCGCTCGACCGCGCGGCGCTGGAAGCGGATCCGCTCGCCGAAATGGAGCGGCTCTACAAATCGATGACCGCCCGCTGCCAGGCGGACCCGTCCGCCCGCGAGGCCGCCCGTGCCGAGCTGGTCCGGCTTCAGTCAGGCGACCCGGAAAACCTCGCGATCTGGCAGGAAATGATCCGTCTGTCGCAATCGCAGTTCCACGACATCTACGGCCGCCTCGGCGTCGTCTTCGACCACGCGCTCGGCGAAAGTTTCTACAACCCGTGGCTGGCGGAAACGGTGGAGGCGCTCGCCGCTGCCGGCATCGCCCGCGAGAGCGAGGGAGCCATGTGCGTCTTTTCCGACCGGGCCGGTCCGGAAAAGGACGATCCGTTTCTGGTGTCGCGCGACGGGCAGTGGCACGACAACCCGGCTCTCGTGCGCAAGGCCGACGGTGGATTCAACTACACCACCACCGACCTCGCCACCATCGCCTACCGCGTGCGCGCCTTCGCGCCGACCCGCATCGTGTACATCACCGACGGACGGCAGCAGCTGCACTTCCGCCAGCTCTTCGCCACCTACCGCCGCTGGCACCCGGAAACCGCCGTCCGGCTCGCCCACGTCTGGTTCGGAGCCATCCTCGGCGATGACGGCAAACCATTCAAAACCCGCTCGGGCGACACCGTCAAACTGGCCGAGCTGCTCGACGAGGCGGAGGAGCGCGCGTTCGCGCTGGTCACCGAGAAAAATCCGGATCTCCCGGAAGCCGAGCGCCGCGACATCGCCCGGATCGTCGGCCTCGGCAGCGTCAAATACGCCGATCTGCTGCCCAGCCGCCAGAATGACTATGTCTTTTCCTGGGACAAGATGCTCTCGCTCCAGGGAAACACCGCGGGCTACCTCCAGTATTCCTACGTCCGGACCCGCTCGATTTTCCGCAAACTCGAGGACGGCACCCCGCCACCCGCCGGCCCGTTCGAACTGACCGAACCCGCCGAACGCCTGCTCTTCCTCCAGCTCAGCCGCTTCGCCGAAGAACTGCCTCGCGTCCTCGAGGACTTCCGGCCGAACCTGCTCTGCAATTACCTCTACGAAACCGCCACCCGCTTCCACAGCTTCTTCGAAGCCTGCCCGGTCCTGCGCTCGGAAGGCACCGTGCGCGCCACCCGCCTCGCCCTCTGCGAACTGACCTCCCGCGTCATCCGAGAAGGCCTCGGCCTGCTCGGCATCGAGGTGCCCGAAAGAATGTAGCGCCCGGGAGGATGCCGCGCCGCAGTGGGGGCGACCCAGGTGGCAGCGACCGGCTGCAGATCGGGAACGATCTTCGGAAAGATTTTCGGAAAGATTTTCGGAAAACGAGGAAACTGCATGAAAGAAAAGTGTACAAACCTGCATTTATGAATAAGTTAAAGACACTTTCCGATCCTCAGAAAGTTTTTCATTTTTTTCCTGATGTCTGCGGCCCGACATACCTGCGCGATGGAACCGCTTCTTCCGAAGGCGCGGGAGGCGCGGTTGTCGGAACTGACCTGCGAGGTCTGGAAGGCGGCGGGTCGGCTGACGGGGCAGGTGCCT
>JALRGF010000348.1 GCA_023253495.1 Verrucomicrobiales bacterium | reverse complement strand
GGGGCGGGGCCCCTTCACCGGACGGTGACCCACGGCAATGATCGGGCATCCCTCCGGGATACGGACGACATCATTCCGAGAGGCCCGTCCCCTCTCTCCATGAGCATTCCGCCTTCCTTCCATGGGTGTCGCGGATGGCTTTCAAAAAGTACTTTAGCGGACACCCACTTTTCCAGGGCCGCCCGTAGCCCGGATCGTGTGGGTATCCTGCTCTTTTTTGGTGTCCTGCTCTTTTTTCCGAGGATTCGGGTTTCCTGAGCCGGGAGCGTGCGCGTGTTTGCACCCGTTGTGGCGGCACCTACGATGGCGGTCCTGATGAATCCACCTGCCATCCCACCTCGACCCTGCGGGCAGGGCACCGGCCGGCCCGCGCCGCGGGTCGACGGGCCATCCCTGTTCCGTCAGTGCCTGCCCTTGTTGTGCGTGCTCCTGCTGCCGGGCGCGGTGGCGGAAGCCCGGGGCGAGCGCCTGAGCTGGCTGGAGAACGACCGGATCAAACTGGGGGTCGATCTCGACCGCGGCGGGGCGATTACGTTTCTCGCGACGCTCCCTGAGGGCGACAACGTGATCAACAATCATGACCTCGGCCGCCAGGTGCAGCTTTCGTTCTATTCCGGACCGGTCCCGTATGAGGTGGCCGGGCAGAAACCCGCTGAACATTGGCGGCATCTCGGCTGGAATCCGATCCAGAGCGGCGACGACTTCGACAACCGCGGCCGTGTCCTGAAGCATGAAAACGACGGCCGGCGAATTCATCTCGTCTGCCAGCCGATGCAGTGGCCGCTCAACGGGGTGCCGGGCGACTGCACCTTTGATTCGTGGCTCGAGCTGGAGGGATCCGCGGTCATCGGGCGCGCCCGATTGAACAACGCCCGGGCCGACCGCACGCCTTATCCGGCGCGCCTGCAGGAGCTGCCTGCGGTGTACGCGAATGCTCCGTTTCACCGCGTGGTCAGCTACCAGGGGAACTCTCCGTTCACCGGGGCTCCGGCCACTGCCGTGCCCGCCGCCCGCGGCACCCACCCATGGTCGTTCTGGCTCGGCACCGAAGGCTGGGCCGCCCTGCTCAACGAAGACGACTGGGGCCTCGGACTGATCACCCCGGGCCGCGTCGACTTCACCGGCGGTTTTGCCGGCCAGCCGGGCCCGAACGACCCGCAAGGCAACAGCACCGGCTACCTCGCCGGCCACGGACTGGAAATCCTTGACGCCACCATCACCTATGAGTTCCGCTACGAACTCGTCCTCGGTCCGCTCCGGGAAATCCGCGAGCACGCCGCGCGCCACCGCCCGACCGCCCCGCCGGCCTGGCATTTCGAGAGCGACCGCCAGGGGTGGCACCACCGGCACCTGACCGACGCCGGCTGGCCGATCCGTGAGCACCTCGACCTGCGCCTCGACGCCGACCATCCCCAGCTCATCAGCCCGCTGACGTTCTGGCACGCCGGGCAGGCGACCCATCTCGTCATCGAGGCGGCATTTTCCTCCGGCGTCACGGAGGCCACCGTCTTCTGGCAGGCGCACGGCACCCCGGATTTTTCCCCGGAAAACCACCGCTCCTTTCCGGTCACCCACGACGAAACCTTCCAGCGCCACGTCATCCCGCTCGCCGGGCATCCGCACTACCGCGGCAGCCTGGTCCGCCTGCGCCTTGATCCGGCCACTCCAGCGAAGCCCGGCAGCTGGATGAAACTGCGGCGCGTGGAATGGACCGCCACCCCCTGAGCCGGCGTGGCTGCCTGGAAAGACGCGCCGCCCCGCGGCCGCTCCTTCGCTCCCACCACCACGCGCCGGCGCCGCCGTCGCACCCTCGCGCCGCCGCTCTCCCCCTCACGCAAACTGCCGCAGGAAACGCGCGTCGTTTTCAATCAGCAGACGGATGTCCGGCAGACCGAAAAGGATCATCGCGAGACGCTCCAGCCCCATGCCGAAGGCAAAGCCGGTCACCTTCTCCGGATCGTACACCCGGTCGCCACGCCGGCCGCAGACCGCCTCAAAAACGGCCGGATCCACCATGCCGCAGCCGGCAATTTCCACCCAGCGCGGCGGCTGGCCGGCGAGGTGCAGTTCGACATCGACCTCGTAGCTGGGCTCGGTGAACGGGAAGAAGTGCGGGCGGAAGCGCAACTGCGTTTTCGGCCCGAGCAGCGCGCGGTAGAACGCTTCAAGAGTGCCCTTGAGGTCGGCCAGCGACACGTTTTCCGCCACATACAACCCTTCCATCTGCGTGAAGGCACTGAGGTGGGTGGCGTCAATCTCGTCGCGACGGAACGCACTGCCTGGCGCGATCACCCGGACCGGCGGCACACTCGTTTCCATCGTCCGGATCTGCACGCTGCTGGTGTGCGTGCGCAGCAGCCAGCCGTTGGCAAAATAAAACGTGTCCTGCTCGTTGCGCGCCGGGTGGTCGGCCGGCGTGTTCAAGGCGTCAAAACAATGAAACTCAGTCTCCACCTCCGGTCCGGCCGCCAGCGCAAACCCCATGCCCCGCAAAATCTTCACTGCCCGGTCCTGCAGCTGGGTCAGCGGGTGCAGCCCGCCGCGCCACGCCGGCCGCCCGGGCAGGGTCACGTCGATCCCGGCGACCGACGCCGCGTCGCGCGCCGCCAGCAATGCCGCCTTCTTTTCTTCGATCGCCGCGGTGATCGCGGTGCGCACCTCGTTGAGCTTCGCGCCCACCGCTCCCTTCTGGTCCGGCGGCACCTCGCGCATCCGCGCCCCGAACCCGGTCAGCACACTCTTCTTGCCCAGGAATTCCACCCGCGCCGCCTCCACCGACGGTTCATCAACAGCCGCATCCACCGCGCTCCGCGCAGTCGTCATCAAGGCATCAAGTTCGGCAAGCATGGAACCGGTAGTTGTGGGCGCGTCCGCAGGAATGTCAATGCAGCGGCTGCCGCAGGCCCAGGGGGCCGGAAACTGGGGTGGATCCAAAGCGAGGGCCGAATCAAAATGCCGGGCCGGGCCGCGGGCCGCCGCGTCCCTCCTTTCACAGCAACGGCCACCCAGACGTATTGCGCACCAGCCAGAAAACCAGCCATGCGGCGAGGACCATGCCGCCAAGCCAGGCATTCGCCCTCCGCGCCCGCGCCGACATCGGCTTTTCCGACCACCAGTGACGGACCCACCAGGCGCCCCAGAGAAGCAGCCCCGGCGACATCGCGACATACAGGGCGTTGAAATAGAACGCCCGGCCCAGGCGTCCATTCAAAAGGTGGTGGGTGGCCCGCGTCATGCCGCAGCCGGGGCATTGCCAGCCGGTCAGAGCATGGAACCGGCACGCCGCAATCCCGCCTCCCACCGCCGGATCCCTCATGCGCAGCCACCACGCGCCCCCCGCCACCACCAGCAGGGCGCACACCGCCACCAAAGCGGGAATCCAGCGGCCGGAACCGATCATCGCCTGAACCCTTGACCACAAAAGCCGCCGCCGCACCCGCCATTTGCCGGGCGGTCCGATAAGCCAATTCCCTGATTGCCGAACTCGCGAAACGGAAGATGATCGAATTGCTGAAGCGTGCGGTTACCCAAACGCCAAATAAACAACACCATGAAAGCAATCGCCATGGCCCTCGCCGCGCTGGCCCTCTTTGCAGGGATCAGCACCGCTGAGGCCGCCCCCAAGACCGTGTATACGGTCACCATGACAGGCGTCACGTGAAACGGCTGTAAAAAGCACGTCCGTGAGGCGTTCACCAAGCTGGAAGGAGTCACCAACATCGTCATCGCTGCTGGAGACACCGCTCAAACCCAAAAAGTCACCTTCGACTCCGCCACCGACAAACACACCAAGGAAGACCTGGTGAAGTCGATCGGGAAGGAAGCCGACAAATACGTCGTCAAGG
>JALRGF010000346.1 GCA_023253495.1 Verrucomicrobiales bacterium | reverse complement strand
GTCATCGCCGTCGGGGTAGAGCGTGTACGGATCCCAGGCCTTGCCGAGGAAGCCGGCGGTGCCGCCTTTGCCGATGACGTTGCTTTCCTGGAGCGGGCGCGGCAGCATGACGAACGGGAGCATCGGTTCGTCGGTCGGCTTGAGGCGGATGATGTTGGATCCGAAATTCGGGTAGTCCTTGGCGTTGGGCGGCTCGAGCTGGCCGGACGGGCTCACCTTGTCGGTGGTGTAGCCGGTCATGATCTGGTAGATGGCGGCGGTGTGGTTGAACAAGCCGTTGGGGGTGTAGCCCATCGAGCGGATCATGGTGAATTTGTCATTCACCTTGGCAAGATTGGGCAGAATCTCGGTGAAATGCACCCCCGGCAAACGGGTCGGGATTGTTTTGAACGCGCTGCGGATTTTATCCGGCACGTTTTCCTTCGGGTCCCACAGGTCGAGGTGGCTCGGCCCGCCCTGGAGGTACATCATGATGATGTTTTTCGCTTTGCCCCAGCCCGGCGAGCGGGTGGCGTCGGGCGCCTCCCCGGCGGCCGCCTGAGCGCGGAACAGGGTATTGAGCGACATGCCGACCAGCCCGCCGCCGCCGACGCGGAGCACATCGCGTCGGGACAGACCGAGGTGGCGGTCACAGAGGTCTTTGCCGAGGGAACCGGGAAGTCGAAACATGGTGGATCAGTGGTTGAAGAGGAATTCGGGTGAGTTGATGAGCGCCCAGACGAGATCCTGAGCCGAGGTGAGGCGACGGTCGGAGAGCTGACGAATGCTGGCAGCCACATCCTGACGGAGCCGCTCAACCTCCGGCGGCACCGGTACCGGCCGGCTGGCAGTGGCCACCGCCGCCTGCAATTCGGCGAGCCGGGCGTCCGGCGGCACCGGCGTGCGGGCAGTCGCGAGGGCGCGGACGAGGGCGCCGCGGGCCGGATCGAGAGCGGCGGCCTCGGCGAGCAGCGTGGCCCGTTGATCCGCGGTCCGCTGCGGCGGCACGGTGGCGAGGGCGGCGGCGACCGCTTCCGGGCGGCCCGGGGCGAGCGGGTCGGCGGCGCTGGTCACCCAGAGCCGGAAGCGCCCCAGCGAGTGCTGGACGTCGGGGAACCGGAAGCGCAGGGTGACGGTGAGCCGGGTTCCCATCGGTTGATCCAGCGGTGCCTTGAGCGCAAAGACGGCGCTGTGGCGGGTGGCCGGCGCTTCCGCCACCGCCCATCCCCGGTTGACGTCCTGGCCGCCAATGGCCGCCGCCGGGTCAAACCCGGCTTGCGTGAACGACGCTCCGGCCGCGGCAAATTCGAGCGCTCCTTTCTGGGCGGCGTCGGCCAGCGAGACCCAGTTGGCCGCCACCTGGGTGAGGACAAAATTCCCGTTCGGCGCACGCCCGGGCCCGCCGGACGGCAGGCGGTCGTCAGTCAGCGCCTCGACCACCAGTCCGGTGATCCGTCCGACCGACGGCTCGACCTCCAGCGTGTAGTCGCCATTGGCTGCGGGACCGGTGGCGAGCACCGAATGGTCCGGCTGGACCTCGAGGGTGATCGGGGCGGTGGCCTCCGCCTTGACCACGCGCACCGGATGCCACACCGGCGCGGCCTCCCCTTGCGGGTGGACCCAGGTGTCGAGCCCGGCCGCCAGCGACTCGTCATGCGCGCGCACCGCCGCTTCGGCGTCGTGAATCGCCTTTTCCCGGGCCGCGGTGGCCGCCTGCATCCGCGCCGCAGATTCCGGCTCATACGCCTTGAGGGCGCTGGTCGCGGCGAAGACGGCCTCATCGCGTTTGATTTCCGCACGCACCCGCGCTTCCGCCCATTTGGTTTCGGCGTCGACGAGCTGCCGCGTCAACGCCTCGTGGTCCTCGGCCTGCTGCCGCTCGAAAGCCAGGGCGGCGTCGATTTCCGCCGGCCGCGCCGGCCTGCCGAGCACACGCAGCACGAGGTGGTCAGCCAAGGCGCGTTCGTCCGGCGCCTCGCGGGCCATGGTGGCAATGGCGTTGCCGGGGTCGGCGATGGCATCGGCGACCACCGGCCCGCCGAGCAGTGACATGACCGGACCGAGCTGAACGTCGTTGCTGCGTTCGCATTCGCAGGCGCTTTCGCGGACCGGGCGGCCGAGGTTGGCAAGGAAGCCGCTGGGCAGGTCGAGCGCCGCATCCGGCAGCGCGGCCGCCCGCGTGCCTGCCGGCACCCCGGGAATCTGCGGCGTCGATCCGGTGACCGCCATGATGCTGTCAAAGAGGACTTCCGCCGGGAGCCGGCGCGCGAGGGCGTGGGAATAATTGGTCGAGTCGTCCTCGTTCCAGCGGTTTGTCGCCACCGACAGCTGGTACGTCCTCGACGTGCAGATCATGCGGATGACCTTCCGCATGTCGAAACCGCCGGCGATGAACTCGCGCCGCAGGTAGTCGAGCAGCTCCGGATTGGACGGCGGATTGCCGGCACGGATGTCGTCCAGCGGTTCGATCAGGCCGACCCCGAGCAGGTACCCCCAGAGGCGGTTGACGAAACTGAGCGCAAAATACCGGTTGTCGTCGGCGACCAGCCAGTCGGCAAACGCCTCGCGGCGCGGGCGGCCGTCCTTCGGGGTGACGGTGGCCTCGTAGGGGAAAGCCGGGGCGACGACCTGGCGGGTGCGGCTGTGGGTCACTTCGCCCTCGGCGCGGTCGCCGGTGACCTCGTAAAATGGCAGAGCGCCTTCCACGGCGGTGCCCCCGATGGTGCGCCCCTGGCTCTGCGGGTCCGGCTGGCGGTCGACCTGCGCGAAGAACGCGGCCGTCTCGTAGTACTGGTCCTGAGTCCACCGCTCGAACGGGTGGTCGTGGCACTTGTTGCAATTGAACCGGGTGGCCAGGAACAGATGGGTGGTATTTTCCATCGTGTCCTCGGGGGTGCGCAGGATTTTGTAGTAAGCGGCGGGCGGGTTTTCGCGGTTCGAGCCGCTGGCGGTGAGGATTTCGCGCACCATGGTGTTCCATGGGGTGTTTGTTTCGACCCGCCCGCGGATCCAGTCGCGCAACCCCTGGGCGCCCTCACGACCGAGGAACTTGCCATTGACCTGCAGCAGGTCGGCCAGCTTGTTTGACCAATGCTCGGTGAAGGCGGGTGAGGCGATCAGGCGGTCGATGACCTCGGTGCGTTTGATCCGGCGGTCGCGCGGGTCGGCAAGAAAGGCGCGCACCTCGTCCGGCGACGGCGGCAGGCCGGTCAGGTCAAGCCCGGCGCGGCGCAGAAACACTTCGTCGGAACACAGGTCGGACGGCTCGATTTTCAGGCGCTCCCATTTGGAGGCGACCAGCCGGTCGATCTCCGACCAGACCTCCGGTTGCTTCCAGACGAACCCGTCGCGATCGCCCATCACGGTGACCGTGGTGGCGGCATAGGCGCCCTCGAACCGCGCCAGCACCGGCGCCTCGCCGCGGCGCAGGGTGAAGACGAGGCCGGTTTTGGAGGCGGTGGCCACGTCCTGGTTGCCGCTTTCGATGAAGGCCAGCGGCGTGACATCGCGGATGGATCCGTCGGCATAGGTGGCCACCACCCGCATCTGCTGGCGCCCGCCGATCGCCTGGACCACCGGATTTTCCGGAAAGACACGGATGCCGGTGACCCGCGGCGTGGCGTGGTCGAGAAGTCCGCCGTCGCCTTCTTCCAACTGCGCGCGTTTCGCGACCCGGGCCGGTGGTTTCCC
>JALRGF010000230.1 GCA_023253495.1 Verrucomicrobiales bacterium | reverse complement strand
CGGATTCTGGATTTCGGATGCGGATACGGTCGACTGAGCCGCTACCTGCGGCTGCTCGGGGCGGAAGACGCACACATCGAGGGGTGTGATGTGGACGCGCCGGCCATCGCCTGGGCCACCGCCCACCTGCGGAACTCCGGGCGGTTCTTTGTCAGTCCGGACCGCCCGCCCCTGCCGCGCCCGGATGGCGGCGGCTACGACCTGATCATCGCTCTCTCCGTGTTCACCCACCTGCCGGAGGACATGCAGGACGCCTGGCTCGCGGAATTGATGGGCTGGGTGCGGCCGGGCGGTCGGCTCATGGCCACCATCCATGGTCCGTATTTCTACCGCTTCATTCCCGAGGCGGATCGCGCCGCCTTCGACTCCCGCGGCTTTCTCCATTGCGACCTCGGCCGTACCCCGGGGCTCCCGGACTATTACCTGACGAGCTTCCAGAGCGAAGAATTCGTCCGTGCCCATTGGTCGCGTCACGGCGAGGTCGAAGCCGTCGTGCCCATGGCGGTCCAGCTGCAGGACGCCGTGGTCCTGCGTCGTCCTCTCTGACTCCGGCATGCCGATTCCACCCGCCGCCGCCTCCCCGATGCCGCCAGCCGACGCCCTCGCCCGCCTCGGCCGGTGCCGGGTCTGCGGGTCGACCGGCCTCGTCTTCGCCCCGGTGATCGGTGATGCCCTGGCCGCCGGCTGGGAGCTGTCACCGGAAGAACGCGCTTACATCGACCTGCAACAGGGTCTGCATTGCCGCGACTGCGGAGCCAACCTGCGCGTCCAGACTCTCGCCGCCGCCATCATGGACGGATGCCACGCCCGCGGAACCTTCACCGACACCTGCCGCCACCACGCCGGCTTGCGCCAGCGACGGGTGCTCGAAATCAATTCGGCCGGCACCCTGCACGCCGCCCTTCGCGACCTGCCCCACCACCAGCTGGGCAGCTACCCGGAAGTCGATCTGCAGCAACTGCCGTTCGCCGACGGCAGCTGGGATCTGGTCGTGCATTCAGACACGCTCGAGCATGTGCCCGACCCGGCTGCCGCCCTGCGCGAATGCCGCCGGGTGCTCGCCCCCGGCGGCTGGCTCGCCTTCACCATCCCCATTGTCCACGGCCGCCTCACCCGCAGCACCCACGGCCGTCCGCCCACATGGCACGGCGCGCCCGACACCACCGCCGATGACTGGCGCGTCTGCACCGAATACGGAGCGGATTTTTACCACAGCCTGTTCGAAGCCGGGTTTGCCTCGGTGCAGCTGCATGCCCTCGTCTTTCCCGCTTCCCTCGCCCTCATCGCCGTGGCCCCGGGCACCGCTGAACCGGCCGGGCCGCCAGCCACCCGCTCACCCGGCGCTTGGACCCGGCCGGACTTCGACCACGAGCCGTTTTACGCACTCGCATTGGCATGGTCGGAAGCGCACGCGGTTCTGGAATACGGGTGCGGCACGGGCGATGGCAGCCGGAAACTGGCGGACCGCGCCACCCGCGTCACCGGCATCGACCCCGACCCGCACGCCGTGTCCGCGGCCCAGGCCAGGCACCCGGCCGCCGATCTGGAGTTCCATCACGCCCCACCCGACCGCCTGCCGCTGCCCGACGCCAGCATCGACCTGATCGTCTGCCGGGAGGCTGCGGAATCGCTCGGCGATCCGGCATCACCGGCCGCCGCCGCCCGGCTCGCCGAATGGAAACGGGTTCTGCATCCGCACGGTCGCCTGCTCGTTGGCCTGCCCGCCAGCCCGGCCGATCCGTTACTCGCCGACCGTTGGACCACCGCACTGCACACCCATTTCGCCCACGTCGCCACGGCCTCCCAGCACCTGGTCTCCGGCTCAGTCATCCTTCCCCTCACCCCCGCTGCCGCCACCCACGGCCGGACCACGACCCCGTCATCTCCCCTGCCACCCACCACCCACCTCATCTTCGCCTGCTCCAACGCGGATCTCCCCACCCTCGCGCCCGCCATCAGCACCGGCCCGGGAGACTTTGCCACCGACCTCGCCACCATCATGAACGGCGAAACCGACCGCATCCTCAACCACTGCCCGCTGGCCGCCGGCTCCGGGCTGCATCGGTCACTCGCCGCCCTGACCACCGCCGTCACCAGGACCGAACAGGAGAAAACCGCCGCCGCCACCAAGGCGAGCCAACGCATCGCCAAACTCGAAGCCCGGCTGGCCCAGCGCGACGCCGAATGCCGCCGCATCAAGGACTCCCGGCTCTACAAACTCCTCCGGCCCCTCGGCAAACGGATCTCCGGATGGTAGCCGCCACCGACTCACTCCCGGCGCATTCGCCTCTCTCCTCATCTTCCGCCTCGTGCATCCTTGACCACTCCCCGACCTGCTCCCCGACCCGCGCCCCGTTGAGTTCATCGATTTTTCACATCCAGTCGCGTGACCCCGCCACCGCCGCCCGCACCGGCCGGCTGGAACTGGCCCACGGGGCGGTCGAAACACCGGTCTTCATGCCGGTCGGCACCCAAGCCACCGTCAAATCCGTCCACCCCCGCGAACTCGAGGAGCTCGGCGCCCCGATCATCCTCAACAATACCTACCACCTCAACCTCCGCCCGGGCCTCGACGTCATCCGCCACTTCGGCTCGGTCCACCGGTTCCAGCAGTGGACCCGTCCGATCCTCACGGACTCCGGCGGCTTCCAGGTGTTCTCGCTCCGCGGGCTGCGCAAAATCACCGAGGACGGCGTGCACTTCCAGAGCCACATCGACGGCTCCCGCCTCTTCCTCGGCCCTGAAACCGCCATGGAAATCCAGGGCGTGCTCGCCTCGGACATCGCCATGCTCTTCGACGAATGCCCGCCCCACGGCTGCGGACGCGACTACGCCGAAAAAAGCCTGGCCCTGACCGGTCGGTGGGCGCGGCGGTGCCGTGAATGGATCGACCGCCACCAGCCGCTGTGCGATAATGGCCAGCTGCAGCGGCACTTCGGCATCGTCCAGGGGTCCGTCTTCCGCGACCTCCGGGAACAGGCGGCGCGCGATCTCGTGCCTCTCGATTTTGACGGCTACGCCATCGGCGGGGTCAGCGTGGGCGAGGCCGAAACCGAAATGCTCGACGCCGTCCGCTGGGCCGCTCCCCTGCTCCCGGAGAACAAACCCCGATACGTCATGGGCGTCGGCACCCCGCCCCAGCTCCTGGAGATGATCTCGCTCGGCATCGACATGTTCGATTGCGTCCTGCCCACCCGCGTCGCCCGCAACGGCGCCGCCTTCACCACCGGCGGCCTGATCAACCTGCGCAACAAGCCGTTCGAACGCGACGAGCGCGGCATCGACCCCGAAGGAGGCACCGCTTCCGCTTGCGCCGGCTTTTCACGCGGCTACATACGCCATCTCGTCAGGGCGGGGGAAATCCTCGGCCTGAGGCTCCTGACCCTGCATAACCTGCATTTTTACCTCACGCTCATGCGCCAGGCGCGTACGCACATCGAGGCCGGCACGTTCCGCGAGTTCAAGGACGACTTCAGCGCCCGCTACCTCGCCCGACGTCTCACCACCACCACCACCACCATCTCCTCAGCCCAACCACCATGACCCCGCTTCTGCACTTCCTCGCCCAGGCCGGCGCTCCCGCCACCGGTCAGCCACCCGCCGGCAACCCGCTCATCCAGCTGTTGCCGATGATCCTCATCTTCGTGATGTTCTATTTCGTGCTCATCCGGCCCCAGCGGAAAAAACAACAGGAACTCGCCGCACAGGTCGCCGCCCTCAAGGGAGGTGACCAGATCGTCACCACCGGCGGCCTCTACGGCGTGGTCTCCAGCCTCCAGGAAAAAACCCTGACCCTCAAAATCGCCGACAACGTCAAAATCAAACTCGACAAGGCCGCCGTCGCCGCCGTCGTCAAAAAATCCACGGACGCTGACGTCATCGAGGTCCCGGCCGAGGAAAGCAAGGGCTGAGATCCCCCCTTGCCTGATCCCGGGGGCCGAGTACATCCTCCCACCCCCGCCTCTGCACCGCGTCCCCCCTCCCGCCCCGCTTCTTTCACCCCAGCCCGTCACGTCCCCGCATGACCGCCCTCAGCGTCTTCCTGTTCGGCCTCGCCGTCCTCGCCCTCTTTTTCTTTTACTTCGGGGCGGATGACGGCCTCCGCAAACGGCGGTACGGCACCCTGCTCGGACTGGTCGTCTCCGTCTTCTGCCTCTTCGTCTTCATCGCCCCCAAGGACGGAGGGCTGCTGGCCACCCTCACCAAAGGAAACCAGCGCGGCGAGGACGGCCGCCTCTTCGGCAACGTGCCGCTGGGCATTGACCTCAAGGGCGGCAGCTCGTTCACCGTCAAGATCGACCCGGCCAAAGCCGACGACGGCACCGAACGCGTCGTCGACAAGGCGGTCCAGGAACAGGCGCGCGCCATCCTCGAAAAACGCCTCAACACCTACGGCACTGTCGACATGGCCATCATCCCCCAGGGGACCGACCGCCTCGAAATCCAGATGCCCGGCGTCCGCAAAGAGGACTTTGACGCCGTCCGCGAGGTGATCCAGAAGGTCGCCCGTCTCGAATTCCGCCTCGTCCACCCGCAGAGCGATCAGCTGCTCGCCGCCAAAAAACCCGGTGAACCGCTCATCGAGCCCGGCTACATCGAATTGCCGCTGCTGCGCATCAAGGACGACGCCAAACAGGAGGAAGCGTCCCTCAAAGCCAAAGGCCTGACCTCCCTGCGCGGGTACATCCGTGATTTCAAATCCAAGGGCGACTTCACTCTCGAAGGCAAGAAGGCGGCCGTCGAAGAATCCGCCACCATCGAGGGCGGCACCGCCGCCGACCTCGCCGGCGACCGCTACATCGAAGCTGTCGGAAAATTCAAGAACGACGTCTTCAGCATTTCCAAGGTTTATTTCCTCGGCTCCATCGTCGTGCGCAACCAGGCCGCCGTCTCCGGCAAGGACGTCAAGCTGGCCCGGCCGGCCTTTGATGCCAAAGGCTGGGCGGTCCTGCTCAGCCTGAACTCCGAGGGCGCCAAAAAAATGGAGGCCGCCACCACCGGCAACATCGGCCAGGGCCTCGCCATCAAGGTCGACAACGAAATCATTTCCGCCCCCACCATCCGCGCCGTCCTCAGCGACAACATCGAAATCAGCGGGTCGTTCTCGGAAAAGGAAGCAGCCGACCTCTCCAGCGCGCTCAACAACCCGCTCGAAAATCCGCTCAAGGTCATCAACGAGAACAGTGTGACCTCGAGCTACGGCGCCGACACCATCAAGCAGGGCGTGCTCGCCGGCGTGGCCGGCCTCGCCGGCATCCTGCTCTTCATGATGGCCTATTACCGGACCGCCGGCCTTATCGCCCTCTTCGGCCTGCTCGTCAATACGGTCATCCTCTTCGGGTTCATGGCCATCACCCATTCGACCCTGACCATGCTCGGGATCGCCGGTATCATCCTCACCATCGGCATGGGCGTCGACGCCAACGTGCTCATCTACGAACGGCTGCGCGAGGAACTCAAGGCCGGCAAAACCCTCAAGGCCGCCCTGCCCGCCGCCTACGACCGCGCCTTCTCCGCCATCTTCGACGGCCACATGACCTCACTCATCACCGCCGTCATCCTCTTCTGGCTCGGCGGGGGCACCATCAAAGGGTTCGCCGTCAGCCTGACCATCGGCATCATCGCCTCCCTCTTCGGCTCCCTGCTCATCACCCGCACCGTTTTCGCCTACTTCCCCAACCTCACCAAACTGAGCTTCCTCGACCTGATCCGGAACCGGCGGTTCGACTTCATGGGCGCCTCCCGGAAATGGGTCCTGGCATCCATCGTCATCACCCTCGGCTGCCTCGGCCTGATGGCCGTCAAACGCGGCAACGCCCTCGGGGTCGATCTGCGCGGCGGTGACAAAATCATCATCGCCGGCCACTCCAACGTGAATCCGGACGCCGCCGAACAAGCCGCCCGCTCGGTCGACAAAAGCGCCATCGCCCAGAGCAAGAATACCGTGCAGGGAGGATCGTTCCTCGAAATCCGCACGTCCCCCGGCCTCGGCAACGACGTGCTCAACGCCATCGAAAAGGCCACCAATGAGGACCTCTCGGACTCCCGCGGCAATATCGAGAAGGTCGGCCCGCAGATCGGCACGGAAATGCTCAAAACCTCGATCCTCGCCCTGGTCGTCGGTGTGCTCGGCATCGCCGCCTACCTCACCCTGCGCTTCGAATTCGCTTTCTCGCTCGGCGCCCTCGCCGCCCTCTTCCACGACCTCATCTTCTGCGTCGGTCTGCTCATCATCACCGGTCGCGATATCAACCTGCTTCAGATCGGCGCGCTGCTCACCATCGCCGGTTACTCGGTCAATGATACCGTCGTCATCTTTGACCGCATCCGCGAGTACCTCGCCACCCAGAAGGGCGATCTCCGCGACATCATGAACGACGCCATCAGCAGCACCCTGAGCCGCACCCTGCTCACCTCGGTCTGTACGCTCATCACCGTGCTCTTCCTCTTCTTCATGGGTGGTCCGGCCCTCAGTGATTTCTCCTTCACCATCTTCGCCGGTATCCTCATCGGCACCTACTCGTCCATCTTCATCGCCGCTCCGGTGGTCCTCTGGTGGGTCAACAAACGCAAGGTCGACCTCCGTCAGGACGTGCTCGACGCCGCCGCCGCCCGCGCCCTCGCCCAGCAGGGGCTCGAACGCGAAGTCGCCCCGCGCAAGCTCTGAGAGCCCGGGGTTGACAGTTATTCAGCCTCCCTTATTGTTCCAACTCTTTTCATTTCCATACCGCACCAGACCATCCATGCCCGAAATCCAAGTCAAGAAAGGCGAGTCCATCGACCGCGCCCTCAAACGCCTCAAAACGAAACTCGAATCCGAAGGCATCTTCGATGAGATGCGTCGCCTGCGCGCCCACGAAACACCGGTCGAACGCACCCGCCGCAAGGCGCGCAACGCCGCCAAAAAAGGCAAAATCAAGTTCCGCTTCTCGATGTACGACAAGCGGACCGCCGAAGGCGCCACCCCTGCCCCGCAAGCCTGAGGCTTCCTCCTTACCCTTCTTCCGCCTCTCCTCAACCTCCTCTCCGAAACCAAGACACTCCCATGGAGTGTCTTTTTTTATTCCTTTTTCCCGGAAAGCGACTTCGCTCGAAAATTTCCGCTCCGGGCGACGCTTTTCTCCGGGCGATCGCTTTGCTCTGCCACCCTGCCTCCGCCGACCCCCTCCTCCGTATCCGATGAATGCCTGCCTGCCACCCGCCGCCGGACGCCGATTGTCCGTCCTCCGCCGCCTTCCCGGCGCCCTGCTCGTCCTCGCCCTGGTCGCCCCGCTCACCGCCCGCGACGGCGGCCAGGTTCCGGCCCGCTTCAGTCTGCGCCTGCTCGAAGACCGCTTCGGCCGCCCCGCCGTGAACCGGATCGTCGAAATGACCGGCACCGCCGGCGACCCCCAGCCTCTGGAATGGCGGGTCACTGCCACCGCCCCGGGTCGTCCCGACCTGCTGCGTGAATTCCGCGTCGGCGACGGCCGGGTCACCGATGAAGGTCCCCGCGATGACTTTTATCCCGACCGTCTGCCCAAAGGGTTTCTGGCGGTCGAACGCATGAAGCTCGATTCCACCCAGGCCTTCGCCATGACCGAGCAGCTCGCGCGGGAGGCTGGCGTCGGCTTCGATGTCATCAACTACAAGCTGCACTGCCGCGAATACACCGATGAACCGGTCTGGACACTCACCCTGCTCGACCGCGAGGCCACCTTGGTCGGCAGCGTGCATCTTTCCGCCGATTCCGGGCGTCTGTTGCGTACGGTCTGGATGCGGCGCCAGCCGAACGGCCGCCTCATCGTCGAAGACTCGGCCCGCGGCGACCGCCCGCCACCCCAGCCGCGCCGACCCGTACCGGAGGAAAACGCTCCGGAAACCGAAGCGGCCCCGGAGAGCGACGCCGGCGAATCCACGCCCGCTCCGGTCGATACCCC
>JALRGF010000227.1 GCA_023253495.1 Verrucomicrobiales bacterium | reverse complement strand
TGCGGCAACCCGGACTGGCATGAAAAATGAAGCGGCGTACACTCGATCCACACCCCCTGATGCCAACCAACCTGTCTCAGAACCAGCAATCGACCCGAGCCGAGGTTCCCGGTGACGGCTTGGTCCATGTGGTCGCCGAAGCCGAAAAGGTGGCCGCCACCCAGCAGGTCTTCCCGGTCACCCTGCCGGTGCTGCCGATCCGCAGCTCGGTCCTGTTTCCCGGGGCCATTGTGCCCCTGACCATCGGGCGCGACTCCTCCCGCAAATTGCTCGACTCCCTGCCCTCCGAAAACGGATGGGTCGCCGTCTTCACCCAGAAATCGGTCGACACCGAGGAAGCCGGCCTGAACGACCTGCACCTGACCGGGGTCGCCGCTCAGGTCCTCCGCGTGGTCAAAAACGAAGGGTCCGTGGTCGCCATCGTCTCGGCCCGCGAACGCATCCGCGCCCGCGGCGTCGTTTCCACCGCTCCGTTCCTCACCGTCGAGGTCGACTACCTCGAGTCCCGCCCGAATCCTGATTCCCCCACCTGGGAGGCCGCGGTGGTCTCGTTGCGCGACTCCGCCCTGAAATTGCTCTCGATGAAAACCGAGATGCCCGACCAGATCGCCGCCTTCATCCGCGACCTCGGCGACGGCGGCAAGCTGGCGGATTTCATCGCCGGCGGCCTGGAGGTGGAAACCGCTGAAAAACAGGCGGTGCTCGACGAGCTCGACCCGTTCAAACGCGTCAAACTTTCGCAACGGCTGGTCAGCAAACAGCTCAAAATCGCCTCGATCTCCGACAAGATCCAACAGGACGTCCAGTCACAGTTCACTGATGCCCAGCGCAAGGCGTGGCTCCACGAACAAATGCGGGCAATCCAGAAAGAGCTGGGTGAGGACGAGGAAGGCGAGAAGTCGGCCGCCCAGGAGTGGCGCGACAAAATTGAGGCCGCCGGCCTCCCCGCCGCCGCCCTCGAACAAGCCCACCGCGAACTCAAACGCCTCGATTACATCCACGAGGGCAGCCCGGAATTCGGCGTGATCTCGACGTACCTCGAGACGCTCACCAGCCTGCCGTGGAACAAGGAAACGGAGGACACCCTCGATCTCGCCCGCGCCCGCCGCATCCTCAACCGCGACCACCACGGGCTCGAAAAAGTCAAACGACGGCTGCTTGAATTCCTCGCCGTCCGCAAACTGAACCCGAAGGGCCACAGCCCGATCCTCTGCCTCCTCGGCCCGCCCGGCGTGGGCAAAACCAGCCTCGGGCAGTCGGTCGCCGACGCCCTCGGCCGGTCGTTCGTGCGCGTCAGTCTGGGCGGGGTGCGCGACGAATCCGACATCCGCGGTCACCGGCGCACCTACATCGGATCGATGCCCGGACGGCTGCTCACCGAAATCCGCCGCGCCGGTACCCGCAATCCGGTCGTCCTGCTTGATGAGATCGACAAACTCGGGCGCGACTTCCGCGGCGACCCGTCGAGCGCGCTTCTGGAAGTGCTCGACCCGAAGCAGAATCACACGTTCACCGACCACTATCTGGATGTCCCCTTTGACCTCTCCAAGGTCCTTTTCATCGCCACCGCCAACGACCTCGGCCCGATCCCCGGACCGCTCCGCGACCGCCTCGAAATCGTCGAACTCAGCAGCTACACCGAACGCGAAAAACGCGCCATCGCCCAACGCTACCTGGTGCCGCGCCAGCGCCGCGAACACGGCCTGAAAAAAGCCCAGTTCGACATCCGCCCGGAAGCGCTGCGCCACGTCATCGCCCACTACACCCGCGAGGCCGGCGTGCGCGACCTCGAACGCCAGATCGCCGCCCTCTGCCGCGCCACCGCGGCCCGCATCGCCGAGGAGAAAAGCACCGGCGAGGTGGTCGACGTCGCCCGGGTCGAAAAGGAACTGGGTCCGCCGAAATTCCTCCACGACGAAAAACTCGATGCCCCGCGGCTCGGCATCGTCACCGGTCTGGCCTGGACGTCGGTGGGCGGCGAACTGCTGCACATCGAGGCGCTGCGCTTTCCCGGCAAGGGGCATGTCCAGCTCACCGGACAGCTGGGCGACGTGATGAAGGAATCGGTCCAGGCCGCCTGGAGCCTGCTGCGCAGCCGCGCCGCCGGTCTCGGTCTGGACAAGGAGGTTTTTGCGGAGCACGACGTGCATGTGCACGTGCCGGCCGGGGCCACGCCCAAGGACGGACCGAGCGCCGGAGTCGCCATGTTCACCGCGCTGGCCAGCCAGTTCACCGGGCGACCGGTGCGCGCCGACCTCGCCATGACCGGCGAAATCAGCCTGCGCGGCGCCGTCCTGCCGATCGGCGGGCTGAAGGAAAAACTGCTGGCCGCGGTGCGCGCCGGCATCCGCACCGTGCTCATCCCCCATGAGAACGAAAAGGATCTGGTCGACGTGCCCGACGAGGCCCGCCACAAGCTGAAGGTGATTGCGGTCCGCACCGTCGACGACGTCCTCCGCCACGCCCTGGTCTGAGGCCGGCCCGGGGCCGGCCTGCCGCCGCGGTTGTCGGCGGCTCCGGTCTTGTTAGGATGGCGCATGGAGGACGTCCTCGTCACTGACCAGCGGTATGTGTTCATTCCCCCGAAGCGGACCACGCTCTGGACGTGGTTTGTCGCCACCTGGGTGCGGGCGTACCTCCGCCGCGCCTGGGGGCTCGAAAGCTTTGAACTGCACGGACTGGAGCACCTGCGCGCCTCCCTCGCCGCCGGCCACGGCATCCTGATCGCCCCGAACCACTGCCGGCTGAGTGACCCGCCGTCCATCGGCATGCTCGTCAAGGCGCTGCGACAGCCGATCTACATCATGGCCAGCGCCCACGTTTTCCGCGACGGCTGGTTTCCCCGCTTCATGCTGCCGCGGGTCGGCGCGTTCTCGGTCAATCGCGAAGGGCTTGACCGCGAGGCGCTCAAACTCGCCATCGACATCCTCACCACCGCCGAACGCCCGCTCGTGGTCTTTCCCGAGGGCGTCACCTCGCGTACCAACGACCGCCTGATCCCGCTCCAGGACGGCGTCGCCTTCATGGCCCGCGCCGCCGCCAAAAACCGCGCCGCCCAGCCGTCGCCAGGCCAGGTCGTCATCCACCCGCTCGCTCTGCGCTACCACTTCCGCGGCGACCTCGAGCAGACGCTCGACCCGATCCTCCGCCGGCTCGAACGGAACCTGTCGTGGCGCCCCCGCACCGGCACCCCGCTGCGCGACCGCATCGCCCGCCTCGGCCACGCCCTGCTCACTCTCAAGGAAATGGAATTCCACGGGGCCGCCCGCATCGGCCCGGCCCCGGCCCGCCTCGCCGCCCTGCGCGAAGACATCCTCCAGCCGCTCGAACGCCGGTGGCTCGGGGCCCGCGCCGCCAGCGCCGCTGACGACACCGTCATCATGCGCGTCAAAAACCTGCGCAAGGCGCTGCTCCCGGACCTCGTCGAAAACCGCCTCACCCCCGCCGAACGCGCCGAACGCTGGCGCCAGTTGCACTCGCTCACCGTCGCCGAACAAACGTTCCATTTCCCTCCGGATTACCTCGGCGACTCCCCCACCCCCGAACGCCTCATCGAGACCGTCGAACGCTACGAAGAAGCCTTCGGAGACCCGAAACCCGCCATCCCCCGCCCGCTCCACCTCAGCATGACCGTCGGCCCGGCCATCCCGGTCAGCCCGCAGCGCGACAAACGCGCCGCCACCGACCCGCTCATGGAGACCCTCGCCTCCTCGCTGCGAAGCCTGCTCGGGCTGCCGCCCGCCTGAGGCGCGGCGGAAGCGACCACATCACGGGGCGCCCGCCGCCGGACCGCCCCACATCTGCCGGACCGTCCACTTCTCAGGAGGAGGCACCGGCGTCCGCGGCGGCGAAGACGACCTTGCCGCCGCTCTCGGTGGCCACGATGGCGTCGCCGTCTTTCCACCGGCCCTCGAGGACCTCGAGGGAAAGCGGATCGAGTAGGTGCTTCTGGATGGCGCGCTTGAGCGGTCGGGCTCCGAAGACCGGGTCGTAGCCGGCACTGGCGAGCAGGCGGATGGCGCCCTCGTCGACAGTCAGCGTGATATTCCGGGCGGCGAGGCGGTTGATGACCCGCTGCACCTGCAGGAGCACGATGCGGTCGAGGTCCTGGTCGCGCAGGCGGTCGAAGATGACGATTTCATCAATGCGGTTGAGGAACTCGGGCCGGAAGAACTCCTTGAGCGACCGGCGCACCAGCGCCTCGCGCTGTTCGGTGTTGCTTTCGTCCTGGATGGCCTGCGACCCGATGTTGCTGGTCATGATGAGCACCGTGTTCCGGAAATCGACGGTGCGGCCCTGGCCATCGGTGATGCGTCCGTCATCGAGGACCTGCAGCAGCACGTTGAAGACATCGGGGTGCGCCTTCTCGACTTCGTCGAAAAGCACCACGCTGTACGGACGGCGCCGGACGGCCTCGCTCAGCTGCCCGCCTTCCTCGTAGCCGACGTAGCCGGGAGGCGCTCCGATCAGGCGGCTCACACTGTGCTTCTCCATGTACTCGGACATGTCGATGCGCGTCATCGCCTGCTCGTCGTCAAAAAGAAATTCCGCCAGCGCTTTCGACAGCTCGGTCTTGCCCACCCCGGTCGGCCCGAGAAACAGGAATGACCCGATCGGGCGGTTCTCGTCCTGCAGGCCGGCGCGGGCGCGGCGCCCGGCGTTGGCCACGGCGGTGATGGCGTCGGCCTGGCCGACGACGCGATCCCGCAGCCGTTCCTCCATGCGGACGAGTTTGGCGCGCTCGCCTTCCTGGAGGCGGGAAACGGGAATGCCGGTCCACGAGGCGACCACCTTGGCAATGTCCTCTTCGGCCACCTCCTGCGAGAGCAGACGCGGCCCGGTCGATCCCTCCTTGAGCGCGGCCTCGGCCGCGGACAGATGCTGTTGCAGTCCGGGCAGCACGCCATGCTTGATCTCGGCGGCCCGGGTCAGGTCGCCGCGGCGCTCGGCCTGCTCCAGCTCGAGTTTCGCCTCCTCCAGTTTCGCTCCGATCTCACTCACCGCGCCCAGCGATTTCTTTTCGTTTTCCCACTGGGCGTTCAGAGCGGTCGCCTGTTCCCGCAGGTTGGCGAGCTCGGCATCAAGCTTCTTGAGCCGCTCCCGGCTCGCCTCATCTTTCTCCTTCGCCAGCGAGGTGCGCTCGATTTCCAGCTGCATCACCTCGCGGTCGATCCGGTCGATCTCGGTCGGCTTCGACTGGATTTCCATCTTCAGGCGCGAGGCGGCTTCGTCGACGAGGTCGACCGCCTTGTCCGGCAGGAAGCGGTCGGTGATGTACCGGTTGGAGAGGGTGGCGGCGCTGACCAGGGCGTTGTCCTGAATGCGCACGCCGTGGTGGACTTCGTACTTCTCCTTCACGCCGCGCAGGATGGCGATGGTGTCCTCGACGCTCGGCTCTCCGACCATCACCGGCTGGAACCGGCGCTCGAGGGCCGGGTCTTTTTCAATGTGCTTGCGGTATTCGTCGAGGGTGGTGGCGCCGACGGCATGCAGTTCGCCGCGGGCGAGCTGCGGCTTGAGCAGGTTGCCGGCGTCCATCGCGCCATCGGTCTTGCCGGCGCCGACGATGGTGTGCAGCTCGTCGATGA
>JALRGF010000033.1 GCA_023253495.1 Verrucomicrobiales bacterium | reverse complement strand
GTGCTTTTGCCGCAGCCGGAAGGACCGACAATGGCCAGTGATTCGCCCGACTCCACGGTGAACGACACGTCGTCCAGCACGCGCCGGGGCGGGCGGCCGGATGCCTCGGGGTATTCCTTGACAAGGTGAATGGCTTCGACGGCGGGCATCGGGGAAATGGCAGGCGGAATTACCAGCGGCGGGCCCGGGACCACTCGAGCGCCCCCGGGGTCACCGAGGTCTCCCCCAGATCCCACTTGCGGCCCGGCTCCGGGTATTCGAAAACCCTGCCCTCGTAGTTGCGGACCACGGTGCGCGAGCGCGTGCGCTGGAGCAGGTATTCAGGGTTGACCGGCACCTTGCCACCGCCGCCGGGAGCATCAATGACAAACTGCGGGACGGCATAACCGGTGGTGTGGCCGCGGAGGCCTTCGATAATTTCGAGGCCGCGGGCCACGCTGGTACGCAGGTGCGATGACCCCTGGATGAGGTCGCACTGGTACAGGTAATACGGCCGCACCCGGCACATCAACAATTTGTGCACCAACGATTTGTACGTCTCCACATCATCATTCACGCCGCGCAGCAGCACGCTCTGGTTGCCCAGCGGTATGCCGTGATTGGCCAGCCGTTCCAACGCCTCGCGCACCTCGACCGTCAGTTCCTTCGGGTGATTGGCGTGCACGCTCATCCAGAGCGGATGGTATTTCTGCAGCATGGCGCAGAGGGCCGGAGTGATCCGCTGCGGCAGAAAGATCGGAACCCGGGATCCGATGCGCAGGAACTCGATGTGCGGAATGGACCGGAGACGCGCCAGCAGCCGCTCCAGCCGGGCATCGGAAAGAAGCAGGGCGTCCCCTCCGGAAAGAAGAACGTCCCGCACCTCGGTGTGCTCCTCCAGATAACGGAAGGCCGCCTCAAACTCGGTGTGCAGCTCCTGATCCCCCACCCCGCTGACCACCCGGCTGCGGGTGCAGTAGCGGCAGTAGCTCGCGCACCGGTCGGTGACCAGAAAGAGCACCCGATCGGGATACCGGTGGACCAGTCCGGGCACCGGCATGTGACTGTCCTCACCGCAGGGGTCGGTGAGCTCGTCAGGATCTTCCCAGCTTTCTTCGATCCTCGGAATGACCTGCCGGCGGATCGGGCAATCCGGATTGAGCGGATCAACGAGATTGAAAAAATGCGGGGTGATCGCCATGGCCAGCTTGTCGCGCGTCAGCAACACCCCGGCCCGCTCCTCATCAGTCAGCACCAGGTGCTTTTCGAGCTGCGCCAGGGACGTGACACGATTTTTCATCTGCCACGTCCAATCATTCCACTGCTCAGGAGTCACACCCTCCCAGTAACCGGGGGCGCGCGTGGTGAAGCCCTTGTCGGGGGCGGATATGAGGGTAGGCATCGGAGTCAGGACCGAAACGATCGGAGACGAGGGCGAACTAGAGGCGCCGCCGCCGGAAGTCAACGACGGGCCGCCCCTGCGGTCGATTACACATTTTCCCCAATTCTCGCACCGGGTGCCGGCTCAGTTCTTCCGGTCACGCCCCCCTTTGTCCCCGCCGCGCTCACCACCCCGGCTGCCGCCGCCACCGCTGCGGTCTCCACCGGTATACCGGTACTTGTCCGGCTGCAGCAGCGCCCGCGGGTGGTCGCTGGACGGTCGACTGTCACCGCGGCTGCGACCCGACGGCTCCGCGCTGCGCGGACGCCGGTCGCTGCGACCGTCTCCGGTGTAGCGGTACTGGTCCGGTTGCCGCAGCGCCCGCGGGTGGTCGCTGGACGGACGGCGATCCCCCGAAGACGGCGGTCTCCGGTAGTCGTCGGAACGCGAGGATCCGGAGGAGGGACGCCGGCCGCGCAGGTCACCGTCGCGCTCGCGGTAGGTGTTGCCTTTCAGGCTGTAACCGCGGTCTTTGTACCATTGATCAGAATGGTACCCGGAAGGCAGGCGCCCGCGGTCCTCGCCGCGGTAGCGTACCAGCTTGAGTTCCTCGCTACTGCGACGCTTGCGGTACCGGTCGTGGTTGCCGCCATGCTCGTGGCGGTAACCGTGATACCGGTGGTCATCCCACCAGCGATACGAATAATACCGACCGCCGTAGTAATAAGGCCAGGCCGCCGAATACGTCAC
>JALRGF010000657.1 GCA_023253495.1 Verrucomicrobiales bacterium | reverse complement strand
GGGCGGCGGTGGACGCGCCCCATGAACCGGCCGCGTCCCGATGGGACCCGCGGGCGTGGGGGCGATACCTCGGCCTGCCTCCGTCATGGCCAAGGTCCACGGCGGCCGGTGCCGCTCTGGCAGGAACCGCCATGGCCGGTGCCGGCTGGCTCGCCTGGATCATTGGAGCGCGCCGACGCCGCAGCACTTCCCGCCCGGCCGCGGCTGTCGCACCGCATTATTTTCCCACTGTGGCCGTCGATCAGCGTTTTGGCGGCCCCTTCGGCGGCGGGGTGGTGGCCGAAGTGCGTTTCCGCGAGCCGGCGGCGTCACGGTCCCGCTGAAGCCCGGCCCCGCGGACTCCGGTTCCCCCTTGGAAAGGGCACCCATCGCGGCAGATCAGGCGCCGGCGGCGGCAGCGCGCAGGCTGCGGGCGAGCTCGACCGCCCCGACCTCACTGAGCGGCAGCGCGGAGGTGAGGCCGGCGTGCCACGGGCCGACCGCGGTGGCCGCACTGACCAGCGAGAGCACCCGTCCGGGGCCGAGCGTGAGGTGCACGACCGCGGCCGCTTCCGATCCGGGCAGGTGGCGACGCGCCTTGGCCGCCGCTTCAGTGAGCACCGCGGCCGCGGCCAGCAGTTCGGACCCGCCGCGGAATTCGACGAGCGCCTGTCCTTGGTCGTCAGCCACAAAGAGAGCCTCCGGAGCAAACGACTCATTCATCCAATCGGCCAGCGCACGCACCCGGACCGGCAGCGAACCGAGTGGCACAGCGAATGGAGCCGGAGGCACGGCGGCCCACGACGAAACCGGCTGCACCAGGCCACTGCGTTCGGCGCGCTCGCGCAGCGCGCGCAGGCGTCCGTGAATCAACGAGGGCGGGTGCGTGGGCATAGCGGGCCCCTCCGGCGGCATGCCGGGGGGGGCGCCCTCCGGGAGAGCCGGGACTCCGGGCGAACCCACCGCCTCCTCCGGCAGAGGATCGCAGAGAGTGGCGGCCGCGGCCGTGGCGGCCTCGACATCAATCCATGAGCCGAGTAGGGATGAGGGTGTCATCAGTGGCAGACAGGCGGAGGCGGGATTCCAGTTCGGCCGCCAGCTGATCAAAGGCCACGGCGGCGGCGGGCGGGTTGGCATAGAGCAGACCGAGGGGCACCCCCAGCCCGCTGGCTTTGAGGAAAAGCGGATCCCGCGGCACCGTGCTCTCGAACATCAGCCGCGGCGGAATGATCTGGCGCAGCTCGCGCCCGACCTCCGCGCTTTCATGCTGACCGTGCTGCATCATGGTCAGAAGCAGACCGGCCAGCTGGATGCGCGCCCCCTGCTGCCGCAACTGCTGCAGCGCCCCGAGCATCTGCGGCAGCGAGCGCACCCCCAGCGGCTCCGCCTGCTGGGGGACCAGCGCGTAATCGACCGAACGCAGCACGTCAGCCGTGTATCCGGTCAGGCCGGCCGGCGTGTCAACAATGACCACATCCAGCCCGGTCGCGGCCAGTGCCTCCAGCATCCGCGCCAGCGCGGCCCGGGCATCGGCTCCGGGAGGTTTCAGTTCAAAAAGGTTTTCGACCTGCCCGGCCGGCATGATTCTGAGTTCCGGCAGCCGGGTATTGAGGATCGAGCCGACGCCGTCTCCACCGGAACGCAGCGCATCATAAAATCCCGGGCATTTCCGCGCCCGTTCCGAAAGCGACAACCCCACGGACCCCTGCGGATCAGTGTCCAAGAGCAGCGTGTTCCAGCCGCGGCGCGCCAGCGCGTAGGCCAGATTGACCGCCACGGTCGTCTTGCCGACGCCGCCTTTCTGACTGGTGATGGCAATGGAAATCATGCGACTGCAGGCGGACCCGGCTGTTTCCGGAGCGGCATCCACCCAAACACCATGGTAGCGGCCGCCCGCTCCGCCGCACCGAAAAATCCATTGTGACCGCAGAAATTTCCGGCGCGACCGCCGACCGCCCGTGCCGGGTCCATTCTCGCGGTGAAATCAGGTTGACCCCGATCCCCCGACGGCATTCCAGTCGACTATGCCAATTTTTCATCTTTTGTGTAGCCGGGTCGCTCGCCGACTGCCGGCCATCGCGGCCTGCGGCTTGCTGGCCCTTGCCCCCTCTCAGGCCGCCTCCCCGGAGGAGGCCGCCGACCCCTCGAAGGTGGATGCCGATTACGCCTGGCAGGGCGAATATGCCGGCGAGCTGGAAACGGACCCGTGGGGCGCGCAGGTCATCGCGCTGGGAGGCGGACGCTTCGAGATCGTGGCGTACAACGGCGGCCTGCCCGGGGCCGGTTGGGATGGCGATCGCGACTCCCTGGTGCGCGGCCAGGGCGAACTCAAGGACGGCGTGCTCCGCCTTACCGCCGGCGACGGCCGCTTTTCCGGCACCGTCAAGGATGGCGTGCTGTCGGTCACCGAAAGCGGATCGATCGAAATCGGCACCCTCAAACGCGTGGTGCGCACCAGTCCGACCGAAGGGGAGCCGCCGCCCGCTGGCGCGATTGTGCTCTTCAACGGCAAAAACGTCGACGCCTGGCGCGACGGTGCACGCCTGACCCCGGACGGGCTGCTGGATGGCGGAGCGACCAGTCGTCAGGAATTCCAGAGCTTCCGGCTCCATGTCGAGTTTCGCACGCCATACAAACCGTCCGCCCGCGGTCAGGACCGCGGCAACAGCGGCGTCTACGCGCAGGGCCGTTATGAGGTCCAGGTGCTCGATTCCTTTGGCCTCAAAGGCGAAAACAACGAGGCGGGCGGAATCTATTCGGTGGCTCCTCCCTCGGTGAACATGTGTCTGCCCCCCCTGCAATGGCAGACGTATGACATCGACTTTGTCGCGGCCGCCTTTGACGCCGATGGCAAAAAGACCCGCGATGCGATCCTGACCGTCCGCCATAACGGCGTGCTTGTGCAGGACCGTACCCCGCTCCCCCACGCCACCACCGCCGCCCCTCTCGCCGAGGGACCGGCCCCCGGCCCCCTCTACCTGCAAGACCACGGCAACCCAGTCCGCTACCGCAATGTCTGGATCCTACCGCAATAAACCGCGTCGGTCGCTGCCGCGCCGCGCCTGGTCATCACTCCGCCACCGCGAGACGCGGCTCCGCCGTCTTGCTTTTGGCCCCGCCTCCACTAACGTCCTGCCACCTGCCCCTGACTGCCACCAACGCCCCACGTCCATGTCCACCGAGCCCACCCCCGCCCCATTCCCCTACAACCCGCTGATCCTTCCCGGCCAGCCATTCACCCTCTGGCTTCCGGGACAACGCCTCCGCGTCACCGCTGCCACCACCCCGCGCCCGGCGGCCGCCGCTGCCACCCCGATCAGCCTGCCCGGCCAGGCCCACACCGTGTGGACAAAAAAACCCGCCGCCCCGGCCCCCGCCCCGGCCCCCGCCCCGACCCCGGTCGCCGCTGCCGCCACCACACCCGCTGCACCGGTCGCTGCTGCCACCACACCTGCTGCCCCGGTCGCTCCCGCCGCCATCGCGCCGCCCGCTCCCAGACCCGCCGCGGCCCCGCCCAGTACGCCACCCGCCGCCGCTCCAGTCCGCTCCACATCGGCAGTCACCGCCGCCGCCGCCGCGATCAAGCCGGCGGCCTCGGCCGCGATCTCACTGCCCGGAAAACAATTCACCTTGTGGACCCGCCCGGCCCCCGCCACGCCGACCAGCCCGTTGCCCCGAGCGACCGCGACGCCAGCGGCCACCGCACCCGCAGCCGTGCCCGTGGTGACCAAAGCGACGGCCGCACCCATCGTGCTGCCGGGCCGGCAATTCACGTTGTGGACGCGGCCGGCCGCGGCTGCCGGTTCCGTTTCCGCACCGGTGGTACGGACGCCGGCGCCGTCGACCACCGCCGCCCTGCCGGCCGCGCCGACCGGCAACTCGCCCTTCTCCACCTCAGGGCTGCTCAAGG
>JALRGF010000655.1 GCA_023253495.1 Verrucomicrobiales bacterium | reverse complement strand
TGGCCGTTGAGGTGGCGCGCGGTGTGGGCGCGCAGCAGGTTGACGCGGACCATGGCGCCGCCCATCGATTGGATGGTGGCGTGCGGACCGTCGCGGGATTTCAGAAAGCCTTCGATGCTGGTCCCATCGCGGAGACGGACGTGGAACGGACGGAAGACGTTTTCCACGGCGGCTTCGGGCTCGAGCAGCGCGGTGAGCACGGCCGCCGGGTCGCGCTGGCGGCTTCCGTCGAGGGGCGGGGCGAATCCGACGCCCTGGCCGCCGGCCGAGTGGCAGTTCAGGCAGAGGCCGGTGAACAGCGGCTGACCGGCGGCGGGGTCGGCGGTGAGCCGGCCACCGGTGAGGGCGAGCGTCAGGGCGGTCCGCCGCTTTTCCGCGGCCTCGGTGTGGGCGGCGCGCTGGCGTTGGACGACCGCCTGGACTTCGGTCAGGCGGCCGTGGCCGGGCACGCGTTCGGCGAGCTCGTCGGCCAGGCGCGGCAGGGTGGCGGCATCCTGGGCGAGCAGAGCGGGGAAAACGTTGTTGAGCGCGAAATGGGCGCCGGTGGTGGTGGCCGCCAGCTCGGTGAGCACCTCAGTCTGCACGCCCGCGGGCAGCCCCGCGGCCCAGGCGCGCAGACGGGCCTCAATGCCCGGCCGCTCATCGGCCCCGGCCGACTCGAACCACCCGGTCCAGGCCGCGGCGCGGGCGGCCGGGGGGGCGGATTCGCTCTGCACGATTTCGGAAAAGAATGCGGCGTCGCGGATGCCGGCCGAGAGCGCGGCGCGGATGGCGGGCAGCAGGAGATCCGGCTGCCGGGCCACCATGGCGCGGGCTCGGGCGGCAAAAACGGGGCTGTCGTCCGCACCGCAGGCGTGGGCGACAAGGTCGAGGGCGGACCCCCACCTCTCGGGCTCGGGCGCGGCCAACATCCGCAGCGCGAGCGGACCGGCAAAGGCCCGCAGGTCCGCGCCGGTGAGGGTGGATGAATCGAGGATTTCCCGCGCGAGTTCCCACGGCTGCGCGGAGGTTTCGGTGAACGTGCGCAGCACGGCCGCGGCCTTGGGCGACGACGCGACGCAGGCGTAGGCAATCGAGCGCAAGTGAGCGTCGTCGAGTTCGGCGGCGGTGATCGATCCGTCCTCAAACCGTTTCGCGGTACCACGGCGTCCGACCAGGACGCGCACCGGCTCGGGCAGGCTGGCCATCAGGCCGGGCGCGGCGGCGAGCGCCTCGACGGCCTTCTCCTGCAGCTCGACCACCCGTTCAAGCTGGTGGTTCAGAAACGCCTGCTCGTAGGCCGGCCACGGCAGGGTCTCGCCCTGCACGCCCTTGATGGTCTCGCGGGCCACCGGGGCGTATGCCCGCAGCACCGCCGCGAGATCACGAGCGTCCACCTCGCGCGCCGATTGGAAATACCTCGCCAGTTCGCGGCGCACCCGCAGCTCCGGCCGGTCGGCCGCCACCAGCAGAAACGGTCGGGCGTCGCCGGCCGGCACCGGCGCCGACCGCAGCGCGCGCACCAGCTCGAACGCCAGCTCCGGGCTGGCGCCGGGCATCGTCGAGGTCCACACCGACGCCTCGAACCGCCGCAGCCCGGCCAGGCACCAGACAGCGTGAATCCGCGCGTCGTCAGGCGCCGCGGCGTCACCCGCCAGCGCCAGCAGCGACGGAACCAGCGCGATCGTCTGGCTGTCGACGATCTGCCGCCAGGCCGCGCGCGCTTCCCATGTGTTCGGCGAGCGCAGGTGGGCGATCAGTGCCGGGTCGGAGGCGGCGGCGACGTTCGGGGCGGTGCGGACCGTCTGGGTGGCGTGCCGCACGCGCCAGATGCGCCCGCTGGACTTGTCACGCGCCGGGTGGTCTCGCGGCACCTCGTTGTGCGAGATGACCGGATTGTACCAATCGACGATGTACAGGCACGCGTCCGGCCCGAATGCGAGGTGGACCGGGCGGAACCGCCGGTCGGCGCAAGTGACGAGGTCGGGACCCCGCGTCACCTTCCAGCCGCCTTCCGGCCGGGGTTCCGCGGTGACACTGTTGATCGCGCCGGTCACGGCATTGGCGATGAGCATGCGCCGCTGCCATTCCGGCGGAAACCCGCCCGCGCGGTCCTCGCTTTGGGCCAGTCCCGACAGCCCCGTGCTGCCGAGGTCGATTTCACCGACTCCCGGCTGCCATGGCGCGTCCTTGAGGAACGGTTCTTCGTTCCACCCGTGAAAGTGCACACCCTCCTCGAAGGGCGCGATGCTGTGGTCGAAGCTGTTGGCCTCCTGGACCCACATCCTCCCGTTCCGCTGCAGCAGCACTCCCCAGGTGTTGTTCAAGCCGGCGCCGATCAGACGGAAGCCCGTCCCGTCAGGGCGGAACGACGCGAACTTGCCGTAGTTGAAAACCGTCGTTTTGCCGTCCGCATCCGTGACCCCGCCGCTGTCCAGCACCCCCTGCACCGTGAGCACGCTGCCGTCCGGAAGCCACATCAGCTGGTGCGCCATCGTGTGCGAATCCTGCACCCCGAACCCGCGCAGCAGCACGTCGCGCCGGTCGGCCCGCCCGTCGCCATCGGTGTCCCGCAGCCGCAGCATCTCCGGCCCGTGCGCGACCATCGCTCCGTCCCCGACCGGCAGCACACTCATCGGCATCACCAGCCCGTCGGCAAAAACGCGGGGCGCATGCGGCCCGGGCGCCAGTGGCTCGTCGATGACGAGCACGCGGTCGCGCCCGCCATCACGCCATTTCCTCCTCGCCACCTCCGCCTGCTGCGGGTCGTTCGTGTCCAGCGGGTATTCGGTCGCCGTCATCGTCCAGAGCCGCGCGGCCGCGTCAAAATGTAGCGCCACCGGCTTTTCCACCCCCTGCTCTTCGCTGGCCACCAGCTCGATGGAAAATCCGTCGGGCAGCGCAAAGGCCGCCTGCTGCTCGCCCGGGGCCAACCGCGGGGCCTCCGCCGCATTGCCCTCCTTCAGCGCCTGACCGGAAACGGGACCCGCCAGGACGGCCGGCCCAATGACGACCGCCGCCGTCTGCCGGCACACCGAACGCCTCAGGGAACGCATCATCCCGGAGGCTAATCCCTTATCGGAAGTGCGCCCGCCCAAAGTGGCGCCGCGCCTGATTCCATTCCGGGACGTCGCGGGCCTTCAGCGGGTGGTCCGGACGCGGTAGAACCGGGCGCCGCCCGGAGGTGCAGGGTCATCGAGGCTGAGAGACGAGCCGGTGGCGGTCTGGGCCGGTCCCACCGGCGACCACGTGCCGAGCGAGGCACCGGCTTCAAGCTGATACTCGAGGCCGGGGGTCGTCTGGAGGGTGATCCGAAGGAACGACCCCGCGCGTTCCAGGCTGGTGATGCGGGTGAGGGCGTTGGCGTCGCCGGGCGTGGGCAGGCTGAGCGGTCCGGCGAGCGGCCCGCCGTCGGGGAAGCGCCCTTCGCTGCGGCCGCGTGTTTGCGGACCGAAGCGGACCTCATCGATGACGGTGCCGCCGGCGGTCATCAGGCGCAGGGTTTCACCGCCGGCGTTGAGGCGGAACGGGGTGTGGAGCTGGCCCGGGGTCAGGCCGTTCTGTTCCGGTTCGCCGTCGGCCCAGACCAGCAGCCGCCCGCCGGCGGGAACCACCGTGCCGGCCGGAATGAGGAAGGGCGCGGGGGCCGACGGGTCGTCGGTCAGCTGGAATCCCGAGAGATCGATCGGCGCGGAGCCGCCGTTATGCAGTTCAAACCAGTCGTCGGCGCGCCCGTCCGCCGGGTCGACCAGGCCGCCGGCTCCGTCGTTGTCCGCCATCCATTCGTTGAAGGTGATCACCGGCAGCGACGGCGGGCCGGTGACGGTGACCGTGAGAGGAAAGGTGCCGACCACCGACCCGCGGCGGTCCAGCCCCTCGATGGTGAGCGCGTTTTCCGGGGCATACAGGGTGACCGGGAGCCGCCACGCCGACTGGCTCGTCCACGTCGGCGTGAGCACGACGCCATTCACGCGCAGCGCGCTGACGCTGACCGGCGCGGTGCCGGTGAGCGAGAGCACGCCGTCATCGTCGGTGAGCGCGCTGCCGCCGGTCGGGGCGAAACCGACCGCCCCGAAGGCGGTGTTGAGCTGGCTGACGATGTAGTTGCGGCGGCTGGCGATATATGATTTCACTGCGCTGACCTGCGAGGCATTGGCGGTCACGCCATTGGCGGCCAGACCGGCGACCATGGCGTCGATGCGCGCGTTGACCTGGGCGGCGAGCATCGGACCGTCGACCGCTTCGCGGTAGGCGCGCCAGTACGCCCGCCGGAATGCCGGCTGGTTGCGGAATTTGGTGCACAGCGGGTCCTGGGTGTCGTCGAACAGACTGAAGGACGCCGACTCCCCGACCAGCCCGAAGCTGAAATCGATGTCCCATGCGGTCAGCGCCCACGGGCCGCGCTGCGGTTTGTAGGCGTACATGTTTTTGCCGAACCGCCAGCCCCAGGTGTCCCAGTTGCCGCTGATCCGCTGGATGGCGAGGGCGCGCGACCATGAATCCTCGTCGACGAGCGGATCAAGCGTCTGGAAGAAAGCGGGGTCATTGGCGGAGGAGCCGGTATTGAAGGCGTCGACGAGGGTGGTGAAATCCGACCATTGGTTGACGGATCCGGCCACCGAGCGCGGGGCCCATTGGAAGCGGTAGGCGGCGGTGTCGTGCGCGCCGCCGGGGCGGGTGCGTTTTTCCATGACGGCGCGCAGGGTGGTCTGGAAGGTGGCGCCGTCGTCCTCATACTCAATCCAGTCCTGGGCCTTGAGCAGGCGTCCGTCGTCGTCGCCGGGCCAGTATTCATCGATCCATTCGCCATTCGGCTGCTGGGCGTCCTCGAAGATCGTCTGGCGGCGGACCCCGTTGATGAAGACGCGGCCGAAGCGCCGGTGCAGGCTTTGCAACCCGAGGCGGCGCGCCATCCACCAGATCGTCTGTTCGCGGATGAGCGAGGCGTCGTCGCCGAAAGTACCGGGCCCGGCGAAGAGGAAATCGGTGGTGCCGAGCAGCCGGTCATCCGATGGCACGACCACATTGTAGTCGCAGGGACCGCCGGTCGGACCGGTGAAGGCACCGGTATGCCACGGGCTTCCGCTGTACTGGGCACCGGCGTTGTGGATGACGCGGGAGTTGCCGTAGAGGAAGGTGATGTCGAGCGGGGTATTGCTGTTTTTGAGGCGGGATGTCCAGGTGGTGCGGGTGGCGGCGGTCATCCACATCCGGTAGGTGCCGAGGGTGCCGGGCGGGGTCGGTTCGCCCCAGCGGATCAGGGCTTCGGCGCCGTCGGCCGGAAACGTGGACGCCGTGGCCCGCGTGTCATGGGCGGTGATGGTGAAGGCGACCAGGGTATTGGCCGGCTGGGCCGGCAGTTCGGCGCTGAAGAGCCCGGCGCCGCGAGGAACCATGAGAACCGACTGGACTGTGGACGACGGATCGAGCCGGTAGTCGAGCCGGGCCAGGGTGATGCCGTCGGGGTCGTCGAGACGCGCGAACACGGTGGCGGTTTCGCCGGCTTGGGGCAGAACCGGAAGGTGGGTGACCCCGGTGATGGCCGGGCCGGTGTTGTTCCGGGCGCGGGAATTGGGGGCGCCGGGCGTGCCCGGAACGGCGCTCGGCGGCAGGATCGAACCGGTGGCCTCAAGCATGCCGCCCTGCAGGCGCAGGAGGATTTCCGGGTGGCCGTGGAGCCACTTGACCCGGGCGCGCAGGGTGGCGGTGGCGCCGGGAGCCAGCGGGGTGGTCAGCGGCACGGTCAGGCGGTTGCCGGCCAGGTTGCCGCGGCCGGCGGCGCGCACATGCAGCGCATTGGCTCCGGCAAAACTCCGGCTGGTCAGAGCGCTGGCGTCGTGCGTCCCCTGCCGGAGCCAGCCGGCAACCCCGCTTTCAAAACCGCCGTTGACGATCAGGTTGGTGCCGGTGGACGAGATGACCTCGACCTCGTCGAGCAGGCATTCGCCCGCGCCGAGCATCATGACGTGCAGCCGGTTGCCCGGTGAACCCGAACCGGCGGTGAGCGCCCCGGTCGTTTCCACCAGCACCCAGCCGGCCTCGGCGGACTCGTCGCTGTCGGCCCAGTGCGGCGCGAGGCGTCCGTCGCCGCGGAGGTCAACGCGTTCCAGACTGGACCCGCCACCGTCGCTCCAGCGGCCCCAGCGCCCGCCGGTGCCGTAGGTCACCTCGTCGACCACGGGAAAGTCGATGACGGGCAGGCCGTTGCTGTCGGCACGGGTCACCGGCTGCTCGAGCCGCAGGCGTTCGCCGACGCCGCGGTTGAGCGAGCCGGTGAAGGCGGTGACGGCGAGGGGCGCCCCGGGTGCGAGCACCGTGCCATCGGGAAAATCGTAATCGACTCCGCCGCGCAGCCGCCAGCCGCCGAGGTCGAGCGGCGTACCGGAAATGTTGGCCACCTCGACGAAGGGCGGGCGGGTGCTGCCGACCGGCGGATGGTAGAGGATTTCCGAGATGACGGCGGGTCGGGCGGCGGCGGCGGCATTGGCCGACCCCGGAGTGCCCGCCGCCAGCGCCGAAAAGACCGGAGAGCCATCCGGATCGCGGCCGTGGGTGGTATCAGGCCGTTGCGGACCGAACCGCACAGCCTCCAGCAGCCGGCCGGGGGAACCGTCCGGCAGGTCCGGCGCGCGGAAATACACCGTGTCGCCCCCGGCTTTCAGACCGAATCCCAGCGCGTCGGCCGCAAAGACCAGCCACCGCCCGGGCCCGATCACCGTGCCGGCCGGCATGGTGAACTTTCCGGCCTCCGGAGCGTCGCTCAGACGGCATCCGGAGAGGTCGACCGCCGTCTCACCGTAGTTGAAAAGCTCGACAAAATCCGCCTGCGCCGCCAGGGCGGCCGCCACCTCGTTGATGAGCACGGTGCGGAACGGGTCGTCGATGGATGGCTCCGCGGCGCCCGGCGATCCATCGGCCACCGTGCCGGCGTCCCACGCGCGCGGGTCGTTCATGCCATAGCTCGGGCGCGCGAGAACAAGCGAATGCCCGGTGCCGGCGGCGGCGGCCGGCCACGGCGGGGCGGGCTCGTAGTCGACCTCGAAGACGACGGCCTCCGAGATGTCACGCAGCCGCACAGTGCCGCCGGTGTTATTGAGGGAGCCGCTCCATGGGCCGAGCACGCCGGTCAGGCCGTGGGTTGCGGCCAGGTCATCGGGCGCGGCGGCCACGACCACGCGTCCGCCGGCTGGCACGGTGGTGCCGGCGGGAAACGTGTAGCTCACCTCACCGGCCAGCCGGTATCCGGAGATGTCTTCGGGCCATGGTTGCGAGTTGGTGAGTTCGATGAATTCGAGGTTCCGGCCATCCGCCCGCCGGCGCGGGTGGTAGTGGATTTCGGAAAAAACGATGGGCCCGCGACGGGTGGCCGGGCCCATCGGTTCGGCCGGCGGACGGATCAGGGCGATCGGGGCCGCCACCGGGGGCGGGGCCGCGGTGAATCCGACGGTGGCGGTGGCCAGCCGGTTGCCGGCCACGTCCCGCACGTCCGTCACCGTGACCGTAGCCGCCTGACCGGGAGTCAGGCCGGCGACGTGCAACGTGAGTTGTCCGGTCAGCGGACCGGCCGAAACCCCGGCTACGGTACCCCCGGTCACGGTGAAGGTGGCGCCCTCGGCAACAACAGGTTCGTTGAACGTCAGGATCACCTGGCTGGCAAAAAGCGGGGACGCCGCCCCGGTGAGCTGCGGCGCCGTGATGTCGTTGACCGTCAGGACTGCCGGCTCGGAAAGCGCGCCCCCATGGCGGTTGTAGATGATACACCGGTAGTCGGCCCCCTGATCGGCCAGCGTCACCGGATCCACCGTGAGCACGGGACCGGTGGCCCCGGCGATGTCCACGCCCTTTCGCTGCCACCGGTATTGCGCGTCGGTGTTGTCGGCCAGGGCCACGCGGAAGCTGACGGTGCCGCCTTCATCGACCGTCTGCGCCGCCGGCTGGCTGGTGATCACCGGGGGCACGCCCGGGGTGTGGTTGTACCAGGCCTGATGGTGCGCGGCAATCACCGCGGCCGGCAACGCATCATGATAAAACGCCACTTCATCCAGGCTCCCCGGAAACGGCTCCTGCCCGTCCGGCCCGGTCGAGCCGAGCGTCAACCCGCCGCCCTGGCCCGACCCGAGCGCCAGCTCCACGGTGCCCAGGCTCTCGCCGTCATGATAGAGTGTCGCTTTTCCGTTTTCGATGACCAGAGCCAGGTGCATGAACCGCCCGATACTGCTGGCCGGCAGCGGCCATGACCGCGTTGATCCGCTGTTGGCGAGGTGGATGCGGGTGCCGGCCGCGTCGGCCTTGAGCGTGTAGCGCGTGGTCGTGGCCGTGCGCACCGAGACCAGTCCGGGGTGGTAGGCGGTGGTCTCGGCGTGAAACGCGAAGAATTCGACGGTTCCGGTGCCGTCGGTGAATTCCCACGAAGGATCCGCGGCCACCGCCACCCATCCGGTGCCGCCGGTGTCGACACTTTTTGTCCCCACCGTATGCCCCGGATAGCTGTCGTGCGCCGCCGCCCCGCGCAACAGGCCGCCGAAACCCGGTCGCCGGACGTTGGCCAGGGTGCCGGCCGCGCTTCCATCGACCGGAAACCACCCGAACAACGAAGGCTCGGCCGCCACGGCCGTGGCATACTGCATCCCGGTCGCCGGCAACGGCACAATGTCGAGCACGGCCACCGCACTCCCCGTCGTCCCGGCCGCATTGGTCAGCACACAATCGAATAAAGCCCTGGAATCAGCGAGACCCACCGGATCAATCACCAGCGTCGCCTGATTTCCGCCCTCGGCCAGCGGCACCCCGTTGCGTCGCCATTGCCGCGACGCCGCGCCGAGCTCTCCGACAAAAAACCGCGCCACCCCACCCGCGACGGCCGCCGCCGGCCTCGGCTCGGTGGTGATGATCGGGGGCCGGTCGGATCCGCCGACGACATGAAAAAATCCGAAGGAAGCCCCTGCCTTGGCCGCCGCCGTTTTGTAAGTCAGCCCGACCCGGGAATTCGCGAACGACGACCGGTAATCGACGGCCGCTCCCGGGATCTGTGTCCACGGGTCGGCGGCGGCTTCGCGGAAAAAAAAATTGTACGTGTCGGTCGCCCCGCCCTCGGTCACCTCCACACGGAGGATGACGCGGGCGGCGGTGGTGGTGACGGCAGCATTGGGCACGTTGTCCCCGAGCCCCTGCAGCCGCACCGCCCGGGCCGCCGGATCCCAGTTGTCCAGACCGAACGTGATGTCCGGCCGCGCGCCATCCGGTCCGCCGTAGAATGTCAGTCCGGCCACCTGGTTGTTCTGCGTCGCGTTGTTCAGCCGCACCTCGGTTTCCACCACCCAGGTGGTGCCCGGTGTCAGGCCCTCGGGAATCGCGGTCCACGCGATGGCGGCGTTGTTCCGCGTCGTCCACATGTCCGTGTTTCCGGAAGCGGTGAAATCCAGTTCGTCGTTGGCGGGATCGAACACGATGTTCCCGGTGGCCGCGCGCGGGATGTCCAGCCGGATTTCCTGGGACAGCACGTCCTCCTCAAAGAGCGTCACCACGGCCGCACGCACGCCGGTCGCTCCCAGCACGCCCAGACAGATCAGGAACGGAATTTTCACAGCCGTCAGTCTGCCGCGGAAGCCGCCCCGCATCAACGGCCGACTGGCGGCCGCGACTCATGCCGCGGCGGGCGGCTCATCGCCGAGGAAGCGGCCGGGGACGAGGTAATTGACGACGTAGTCCCGCACGGATTCCTGGAGCGGCGTGATGGTGCGGGAGTAGCCGGTGGCGCGGAGCTTGGTGATGTCGGCGCAGGTGTGATACTGGTATTTCCCGCGCAGGGCGTCGGGCATGTCGACGAAATCGATCTGCGGGTCGCGGCCGAGGGCGGCGAACACGGCGTGGGCGAGGTCGATCCATGTACGGGCCTCGCCGGAGCCGACGTTGTAGAGCCCGCCGGCGAGCGGCTTGTCCGCGAGGTGCAGGGTGATGTCGACGGCGTCCTTCACGTACAGGAAATCGCGCCGCTGCATACCGTGGTCGAAGTCGGGCCGGTGGCTTTTGAAGAGGCTGAGGCGGCCGGTGGCGAGAATCTGTTCATACGCCTTGGCGACCACGCTGCGCATGTCCCCCTTGTGGTCTTCGTTCGGCCCGAACACATTGAAATACTTCAGCCCGATGATGTGGCGGAGGAAGCCGGCGCGCTGCGCGTGCAGGTCAAACAGGTGCTTGGAATACCCGTACATGTTGAGCGGGCGCAGGACACTGAGATCATCCGACTTGTCGTCCATCCCGTGCGCGCCGTCGCCGTAGGTCGCGGCCGAGCTGGCATAAAGGAACCGCGACCGCCGGCTGAGCGCCCAGGCGCAGACCGCCTTGGTGTACTCGAAATTGTTGCGGATGAGATAGGCGGCGTCGCGCTCGGTGGTCGCCGAGCACGCCCCCAGATGGTAGACGGCGTGCACGTTGCCGAAGTGGGCCGGGGCGGATTCCAGTTTGGCCAGGAACTCATCGGCCTGCAGGTAGTCGGCAAACCGGAGCGGCGGCAGGTGTTTCCATTTCTCGCCGGTATCGAGGGTGTCGACCAGCAGCAGGTTTTCCTGGCCGCGGCGGTTCAGCGCCCAGGCGACCGCACTGCCGATCAGTCCGGCGGCCCCCGTCACCACAATCAGGCCGGATTTGGTCACCGGCGATTTCGCATTGCTCGACATGTCGAGCCGATAGCGCATTTACCCCCGGCGACAAGGACGGGTTGCTTTCCGCTGGCCAAGGCGCGGGAGAGGAGGCTAGGTAGCGGGCATGAACCGCCGTCATTTTCTGTCTGCCGCCGCTCCGGCCACCCTGGCCACCGCCCTGCCGCGGGCCGGGGCGCAAACGCCGGAACCGGCGGCGGGGGCTCGCCGGCATCCGATCGGGGTGAGCACGTATTCGTTCTGGCGGTTCAAGAATGAGGAATACCGGCCGGCCGGAAAGTGTCTGGAGCTGGCGCACGAGCTGGGATTTGATGGTGTGGAGCTGCTGCAGATGCAGCTTCCCGACACCTCGCCGGCGGCCTTGCGGGAGATCAAGCGCCGGGCGTTTTCGCTCGGGCTGCCGCTGATGGGGTATTCCACGCACCAGGGGTTTGTCTCGCCGGAAGCTTCCAAGCGGACCGACAACATCCTGAAGACGACACAATTTCTCGAGGAGGCGTATGATCTCGGCATCCCCACCCTGCGTGTCAACACCGGTCGCTGGGGGACGAGCAAGAGCTTTGACGAGCTGATGCAGAACCGCGGGATTGAGCCGCGGCTCGAGGGGTTTACCGATGACGAGGGATTCAAGTGGGTCATCGACTGTTTCGCACGGCTGGTGCCGGAGGCGGAAAAGCGCGGCGTGGTCATGGGTCTGGAAAACCACTGGGGCCTCGGCCTCACCCCGGAAGGGGTGCTGCGCATCGTCGATGCCGTCCGGTCGCCGTGGCTGCAGGTCACCCTGGACACCGGCAATTTCCTCGAGGAGCCGTATCCCAAGCTGGCCATGCTGGCCCCGCGGACCGTGCTGCTGCAGGCGAAAACGTATTACGGCGGCGGTGAGTGGTACACCCTTGATCTCGATTACGGGGCGATCGCCGAGATCATGCGCAAGGCCGACTATCGCGGCTGGATCTCCCTGGAATACGAAGGCAAGGACCCGGTGGTCCCGTCGATCAAAAAGAGCCTGGAGCTGCTGCGCAGCGTCTTCTGAGCGTGATCGCGACATTTCATCACCGCGATTTCGACCTGCGCTCGCTGCGCCGCCTCAAAACGGAACAGGGAGCGGTCGTGTCGTGCGTGGTCCCCACGCTGAACGAGGCAGCGACGATCGGGCGGGTGCTGGGCGCGCTGCGCCGGAGCCCGCTGGTCGACGAGCTGGTGGTGGTGGATTCGGGATCGGATGATGCCACCCGGGAACTGGCGGCGGCCGCCGGCGCGGCGGTTCACCTGGCGGGTGCGATCCGGCCGGACCTCGGCCCGGCGCGCGGCAAGGGGGAGAACCTGTGGAAGGCCCTTTTTGTGACTCGCGGGGACATCGTTGTGTACATTGACGGCGACCTGCGCAATGCCCACCCGCGGTTTGTCACCGGGCTGGTGGGCCCGCTCCTGACGCGACCCGACCTTCTGTACGTCAAGGCGTTTTACGAGCGGGCGGGCGGCGGCGGACGGGTCACGGAACTGCTGGCGCGCCCGTTGTTGCGCGCGTTTTTTCCGGAGCTGGCCGGACTGCACCAGCCGCTGGCCGGCGAGTATGCGGCCCGGCGCCGCGTTCTCGAACAACTGCCGTTTCCTGTCGGCTACAGCGTGGAAACCACTCATCTGATCGATTTCCTCCGGCTCTTCGGTGCCGCCGCACTGGCCCAGACGGACCTCGACCGCCGTGTCCACCGGACCCGGGCGTTGGCCGAACTCGGGAGCATGAGCGATGGCATCCTGCGCAGTGTGCTGCGGCGGCTGCCGCCGGGCACGCTGCCGGTGCCTCCTCACACCGACGACGAAATCGAGCGCCCGCCGGCGGGTCGTGTGAATGGAGCGGCGGCGCGGGCGGAGTGAGGGAGTGCTGTCACCGGGCGACGGCCCGGAAAAAGCGGGTGCCGGCGGCGGGGCGCGGGATGCGGTGCGGGCTGGTGGCGCCGGGGACCGGAGCGAATGAGGCTTCGACCAGCGAGGATGACTCTTGCAGGATGCCGGTGAACGTCAGGACAAGAGAATCGCCTTCGGAGTGAAGAGTGATGGCCGGGGGCGGCGGGGAGTCCAAGGAGTTCAGGGCGCCCGGAGTGGGCGGCTGGGCGATGAATCGTCCGAAGCCGCCGGCGGCATCCGGACGGCGCGCGAGGGCATCGGCATTGTTGGTCTGCCCTTCACTTTCCTGGACCAGGGCCGGCGCAGAGGGGTCCGCGGACCCCCGGAATGCCGCCAGCAGGTCGGTATCCTCCGCGCTGGCGTTTCCGTAGACCACGACGTCGATCAACCCGTCCAAGGTTGGCGGAGTGGCCCGGCTCCCGGTGACAAACGCCGATGCCGGCGCCCGGTACACGGCCACCGCATCCGCGCCATTTTGAATCGAGGCATTCGGCAGCACGAGATCGACCTCAGGCACGGCCGCACTGCCGATGACAAAAAATCCGTTGGCATCCGACGAGCGGCCGGTCAGGTCGACGACGAGGTAAGCGCCATTGGCCGCATGGTTGCCGTTGAAAAAGACCACGAGGTACCCGTCGAGAGAGCGCGCCGCCGGCTCCCCGACATACAGTTCCACAAATTCCGCGGTGTCCGCCCCGGGTTGATCGGTGTCGATTTCATTGATGAAAACGCCTGGCGGCGGGGAATCGAGACCGTCATCGGCGACCACCAGCGTGGCCATGCCGTTGAGGTGACCGGCGGCGGTACAAGTGAAGGTGACATCCTGCGGGCCGTCGGGAGCGGTGTCGTCGACGGTATCGATCGCCACGCTCGCCTCGTCGCGGCCGGGCGCGATGGTCAAGGTGGCCGCGGCGGGCACGGCCTCGGTCGCGTCATGGCTCAGCACCGTGACCACCAGCGGGTGGGTGAACGGGGCCGGCCGTTGCACGGTCAGGGTGGCGGCGGAGCGTCCGGCATTTTCGGCCACCGGCGACGGCGTGACACGCGCGGTGAGCCGGGCGGTCAGGGCGACAAACGGGCGGCCGTCGGTCCGGGTTCCCGGGCTGTGGAAAATCGAGCCATCGCCGAGTGTCGCGTGCGGTGTCCGGGAGCCTTCGGCATCCGGGCTGCGGGTGATGGAATCGACGGCGGCCGCCGGGTGGTCGTAGCGGAAGCCGGCGACCTCCTGCCCGGCCGGGGTGCGGAGCGAGACGGTGGACGCAGGTTCGGGGAGGTAGAGGCCGAGGGTGGGCGCATTGGCGACCTGGATCCACGCGGTGCCAAAGGCTTCGGTGATGCCGAGGGCGGGGGTGCCGCCACCGAAGAGGACGAGCGCGCCGCCCGGTGGGAGCACGGTGCCGGCCGGAAACGTGTGGCGTGCCGAGACGATAGCCGATGAAAACACCTGGTACCCGCTCAGGTCGACCGCCGCCTCGCCCCGGTTCACGATTTCCACAAATTCGTCGTTGAAACGGTCCTGACCGGTGGTGTGGGCGCCATCTTGATTGGCATCCCCGTTCCCGCTGGCAAACACCTCGTTGATGACCAACGGCTGAGGCACATCGCCATCGTCGGTCACCGTCACCGCGAGGCGCGCCGGCTGGTATCCGGGAGCGGTCACGGTGATTTCGACCGACTGCGTGCCGTCCGGCCAGAGGTCGTCCACCCCGGCGAGGACAAGGGACGCGGAGGCCGCACCCGGCGGAAAGGCGACGGTCGCCGGCACCGCGACCGCCTCCGGATCCGAGCTTGCCACCTGGAGCGACACTGCGGCATCACGATTCCCACTGCGTGTTACCAGCGCCTCCCGCGTCGCGCCTTCCCGGAGCGTCGGCGGCGCCAGCGTGATCGCCAGGGTGTCGGTCGGCTGATTCAGAGAGCCCGGGGTGGGCGCCTGGGGAGCGAACGATCCCGGCATGAAGGCCGGTCCGCCGTCGGGCAGTCGGGCGCCGGCCAGCCCGCTGTTGGGCGCCTCGTGGATCTGCAGCCCGCCGGGTGTCAGGACCTCCAGGAGATCCGGATCGTCCGGATCGTCAGTGCCATACACGATGGCGTCGACCAGATCAGCACCCGTGGCTCCGGTGCCGGTTGTGAAATCAGTCGCGGGATGGCGATAGAGGCCGACGCCGTCCGGACCATTCTGGAGCCAGCCGCTGCCACCGGGGGAAAGCACGATGTCCGAGCCCGCCACCGCCGGGGAACCGATGACAAAGAAGCCGGCGGCATTGGTGGTCCGGCCGTCGAGCCGGAGGGCGACTGTCGGCGCGCCACCGACCGGGGTGACGGCATACGCCGGATTGCCGGACGGGCCGCCATTGAAAAAAACGACCACATACCCGTCGAGCGCCGCCCCGGGCACCCCGAGGCCGGTTTCGGCATCATAAGCGAACAATTCCAGAAACTCCCCGGTGTCCGCCCCCGGGGGATCAGCCTTGAATTCGTTGATCACCACCACCGTCTCGGCAGTCAGGGTGCCGGCCAGGCCGGCGATGCCAACCGCCGACAGCACGGAGACCAGAGCGCGGTGGATGCGGGGGGAGGACACGGGTTTCATCGGCGGTCGAGGGAGGAGGCGGAACCGGGCAGGAAAGGAAACGATACGCCCCGGTTTTCCGCACCCTGTCAGCAAGCGGCATCAAATTTGTCCGGTGCAGTCCGGCGGGAGCGGGTTTAGGATTGCTCTGTCATGAACGAGTTGTTGTCAGCGCCGGCGCCGGCGACGCAGTGGGGATTCAGCGGTTACGACCGCGAGGTGGTGGAGCGGGTGTGGTCGCGGGCGGAGCTGGTGCCCGGCAATGACGGGGAGCTGTGGCGCAAGGACGAATGCGGGGCATGGATTTACCGCCTGGATTACGGGCGCCGCCGTTCTCCCTTCGGATGGGAGGTCTTCGATGCCTCCCTCGGGCGGGCCGGGGCGGGGGTGGTGGCGTTGCGGCCGCTGCAGTGGCAGAATTATCTTGATACGCTGGCCGCCGAGACCCAGAGCCGGGTCACCGCCGATGGTTTGCGCAACGTCCGGCGCCTGCTATGACCCCGGTCGCGGCGGAGCCGGGACGTTCCATGCCGCCGGGCCTTCGTCCATACCCCCCCGGCCTCCATTTACCGCCGTGAAACTCGTCCACATCTTCATTTCCCCCGAGCACAATTATTTCGGCCACCACGGCCGGCCCTCCGGACGGGCCCCCATGATCAGCCTGGAGGAGGCCGAGCTGGTGGCCGGCAAGGGGATTGTCGGCGACCGGTTCTTCGGGTGGAAGGAGGAGTATGCCGGGCAGGTGACTTTTTTTTCCATGGAGGTGCACGAGGCGCTGTGCGCGAAGCTCGGCGTGCGCGACCGCGGACCGGACGTCTACCGCCGCAACCTGCTGGTGACCGGTGCCGACCTCAACGCCCTGATCGGCCGGGAATTCGAATTCCAGGGGCTCCGGTTCTTCGGCGTGACGGAGTCGAAGCCGTGCTACTGGATGGATGAGGCCTTCGCGCCCGGGGCCGAGGAGGCCCTGCGCGGGCAAGGCGGCCTGCGTGCCAAGGTGCTGACCGGCGGCACGCTGCGACGCGACTCCTGATCCGCGCCCTCCCGCCCACGTCCCCGAACGATGTCCCTGACCACCGCGCTTTTCCTGGGAGGCCGCTCGACCCGCATGGGCCGCGACAAGGCGCTGCTGGAAATCGACGGCCAGCCGCTGTGGTGGCGGCAGTGGCGGAAATTGCGTGCGCTGCAGCCGTCGCGCATGCTGCTCTCGGCGCGTGCGGGCCAGGATGTGCCGGTGCCGCCGCCGCCGGCGCGGGTGGTGCGCGACGCGCCCGCGGAGATCGGGCCGCTGGGCGGCTTGATCGCGTGCCTCGAAGTGATCCAGCTCGACGGCCCCGACGCGCGGCTGCTGGTTCTCGGGGTCGACCTGCCGCAGATGCCGGCGGCCTTGCTGCAGGACCTGGTGTTTGCCGCGGACGCCGCCGGCGGCGCGGTGGTCCGGAATGGCGAGGGCCATGAACCGCTGGCCGCGGTGTATCCGGCGGCGGTGCTTGAAATCGCGCGGCGCCGGGCCCGGCTCGGCCACCATTCGTTGCAGGGGCTCGTTCGCGACGCGCTGGAGCGCGGCCTGCTTGACGAGGTCACCTTGCGCGGTCTGGGCGACTGGCCGATCGAGGTTTTTGCCAACCTGAACACGCCGGAAGACGTGGCGCGGCTGGCGGGCGGCGGCGGCTGACCCCGGTGACCGGCCGGCGGTATCCCGGTGATTGACCGCCCCGCCGGCGCACCCCAGACTGCCACCGCGTGTCCGACAAAAAACCTTTCCGTCACCGGCCGGGCCGGCGGCACCGCCGGCGTCGAGGCGGTTTGAAGCCCCCCGCGCAGGAACCGGGAACCCCGACGTACGTCGGGCTGCATCCCGACGTCCCGATGCGCATCGAGGCGTTCAGCTATGACGCGGAGCATTTCGAGTCGCTGACCACCGATAACGCGGCCGCCTGTCAGCGGTTTCAGCAACCGGGACGGCCGACCTGGCTGCATGTGACCGGCCTGCGCGAGGCGGAGAAAATTGCCGCGCTCGGCCAGGGGTTCGGGCTGCATCCGCTGCTGGTTGAGGACGTGCTCAACGGCAACGGCCGGTCCAAGCTCGATCAGGACGACGCATGGCTGTTCATCACCCTGCGTCTTCTCCGGCTCGATCCTGCCCAGGAACACGTCGAGGACCAACATCTCGCCCTCCACATCGCACCGAATCTCATGCTGACATTCTGCGAGTCGCCGACCGATGTCTTCCATCCCGTCGTGCAACGGCTGCGGGACGGCACCGGGCGGCTGCGCGCCCAGCCGGTCGACTTCCTGCTGTGGGCGCTGCTGGACGCGGTCATCGACCATTATTTCGTGGTCATTGAGGCGCTGGAGTCGCGGCTGGAGCGGATTGATGAGGCCCTGGAGGACGGGGCCAACCGGATCGAGATCCATGACCTGCATCATGCGCGTGCCGATGTCATTGCCCTCAGCCGGAAGCTGCGGCCGATGCGCGAGATCACCAGCCAGCTGAGCCACAGCGACAGCCCGCTGCTCTCGAATGCCACGCGGATTTTCTTCCGCGACCTGTATGACCACGCGATCCATGCCATCGACCAGACCGATGACCTGCGCGAACTGAGCAACAGCGTGCGCGACTATTTCCTGGCCTCGGTCAACAACCGGATGAACGAGATCATGAAGGTTCTGGCCTGTGTCTCGGCGGTATTCCTGCCGCTGACGTTTCTGGCCGGGGTGTACGGCATGAACTTCGATGTGCTGCCGGAGAAGTCGTGGCGCTATGGCTATCTGTTCTTCTGGATCGCGTGTATCGTGATCGTCGCCGGCATGCTCTGGTTCTTCCGGCGCATGAAATGGCTCTGATCCCCGCGCGTCCGCCGCAGCGCCGTCTCCCCGGTCACCGCCGCCCGCGGCGCGACAGGTAATCCAGCAGCGCCTGCGAGTACGGCCGCTTGGTCGACATCGGGTAGTAGTCGGCCTGCAGCTGGCCGCAGGCGGACTCGATCGCCTGGAGGTGAGCGCGGACCTTTTCCAGGTACGCGGCGCGCACGC
>JALRGF010000610.1 GCA_023253495.1 Verrucomicrobiales bacterium | reverse complement strand
CGGGCGGCGGGGTCGGGGAGGAAGCGGGCGGCGATTTCGATGAGGTAGGGGCAGACGCGGAAGCCGGCTGGGAGGAGGAGGTCGGGTCGCGGCCGGCCGAGCTGCTGGAGGATCGCGTGCAGCGAGCTGCCGGAGTCGTAGAGTTGCTGGTTGGGGTCGAGGCAGACGGTGATGTGGCGGCTGATCCGGGAGAGCAGGGCAAAGACATTTTCCGGGAGGTCCTGACCCTCGTCGACCATGAGGAAATCGAAGAGTGGTGGACCGGAAGCGGCGCGGTCGGCGACGGCGCGTCGGATGGCATCGAAGTCCGGGCAGCGGCGGACGGTGTCCCAGGGCAGGCGTGGGGCGATGTGTTCCTGGTACCAGGTGCGGCACCAGTGGTCGAACGTGCTGACGCTGTCCTCCGGGAGCCCGAGGTCGGCGAGGGCGGGGCGGAGGTAATTTTTGAGCCCGTTGGTGAAGACGAAGAGCCGGAAGCGGTCGGGGGCGGTGTGAAAAGAATCGACGAGGAAGCGGGCGCGGTGGAGGAGGATCTGGGTTTTGCCTGAGCCCGGGCCGCCGATGATGACGCGGTGGTGGGATGGGGGGAGATGGATCGCCTGTTGTTGTTCCGGCGAGAGGGAGGCGGGTGGGACAAGCCAGCTCATGGAATGAACGGTTGCAGGGCGGGGGCGATTTCGGGGAGCAGACCGGTGGAGGAGGCCGCGGTGGCGCTGGCACGGGCGCGGCGGCGTTTTTCCTCTTCGGCGGTCGCCAGACGATCCTGGTCCTTGGCCATCCGGGAGGCGGTGATCAACCAACCCAGTTCCCAGTCGCTGAGGGAGGCGGGTTCCTCAAAACGTGTGAGAGCCTTGGCGAGCAGCGCGTTGCGGGCGTCGATCTTGCCGAGCGCCTCCTCGATCTGGGCGGCAAGGGTGAGTGATGGGGCGTCGTCGTCACGGGCGACCCGGCAGTCGGTGATGGCGATGCGGGCCTCGCGGTGGCGGCCGCGGGCTTTGCGGGCGAGGGCGAGGTTGAACAGGGAGGCGGCGCCGGCACCGGCGGCGGCCGCTTCGAGGTAGCATTTTTCCTGGCGGGCGACATCGCCCAGACTGCCGTGGCAGATGCCGAGCTGGTTGAGCAGACCGCCGTGCGGGCGGTTGAGCAGGCGCAGTGATTGTTTGAGGTAGGAGACGGCTTTTTCCGACTGGCCGAGTTCGTGGTAGCCGCTGGCGATTTCGGCAATTTTGAACGGGGTCGAGGCGTCGACCGGACTGGTGCGGAGAGTTTCTTCGGCTTCCTGGATGGCGAGCAGGCGGGCCTGGGGGTTGACCACGTTGGTGAGCGGGTTTTCGATCGTGCCAGTGTGGGGTGCGGCGTCCGGTCGATCGACCAGCTGGAGCCGAAAGTGGAGCACTTGATTTTCGTCCATGCGGAAGGCCAGGGCGACGCGGTCGCCGTGCTGGACCGGTGGCGGGATCTGCCAGAGGGTGGTGAGCAGGGTGCGTTCGGCAGGACCTTGGCCGCCGATGATTTCGATGCGTAAATCGACCGGACGGACCAAGGACGACTGGGGGACGGCGAGGGCGGCGCTCCGGTGCCATGAGCCGTCGGATGGGAACGGGAGCCGGGTGCCTTTGGGAAAGAGTTCGAAGGCGCCCTGACTGGTGCGCAGGGCGAGGCGGTCCGGAGCGGTGACCTGGAAGAGCGCGTGGCCGTAAAGGGCGAGCGAGAGGGCGTGGGCGGCTGCCCCGCGGGCGACCGCGAGCTGGAGCTGCCCGGGGTCGTGGAAGACGAGCGGGCGCGCCTTCGGGAAGAAGCCGGCGACCGCCTCGCGGACTTGGGGAATCTGGCTGCTGCCGCCAACCATGAGAGCGAGGTCGATGCGGTCAGCGGTCAGCCCGCAGCGGTCGAGGGCGTCCTGAAGCGGCGCGAAGATCGAGCAGGTCAGGCGGTATTCCGTTTCGCGGGCGTAAAGCAGGTCGGTGTCGAGGAATGGCAGGAGGACTTGATCGAACTGTTCTGCGGTGAGCGACGGGTTGGTGAGGGAAAGCAGGCGGTCGCCGACCCGGCACGGGTAGGTACCCGGCTGGGTTCTGGTGACGGCGGGGGTCGGGCCGGTGGTGTCGGGGGCAAACCCGCGGAGCCGGGTGATTTCGTTGCAGAGCCCGATTTTCAGGGACTCAGCCACTCCGAGCAGGGCCGGCTGGATTGAGTGGCGTTTGTCCTCGAACGAGAGGTCGTGTTCGGTGAGTGCATTCTGCTCAAGCAGTTGCGGGAGGAGGATGTCGAAGAGGATGGCCTTGTCGATGTCGCCGCCACCCAGTCGATGGTAGCGGGAGACGGCGAGCGGGTGGATTTCCGGGGCACCGCCCGCGAGCGGTCGCCCCAGCTGGAAAATGGCCACGTCACAGGTGCCCCCGCCGAAATCAAAGACGAGCAGGTGGCGCGGACGGTCGAGCAGGTCACGGAGTTCCCGGAGGTGGGAAAGCAGGTAATCAAGGAAGGCGGCCAGCGGTTCGTCCAGCAGGTCGCCGCCCGAAAGCGTGAGTCCGGCGCGCTCCGCGGCACGGAGGGTGTCCATCCGCTGGGACGCCTGGAATGAGGCAGGAACGGTGACGACAGTGCGGCGGATCGGAGTGGGGTCATGGGCGGTGGCGGCGAGGTGGAGAAAGCCGAGCAGGCGCGCGGCCACCTCGGAGGCCGAGCGGTAGCCCTCCGGAGCTTTGTGGTAGGTGCGCTTGGCGCCTATGTCGTTTTTGGTTTCGAGGAAAAGGTTGCGGAATACTTCGAGGCCGAACTCGGGGGCTCGGGCATGCAGGCGCCGGGCACCTTCACCGATCCACTCGGTGCCTTGGTGCAGCGCAATGGCTGAGGGCACGAGCGTGTGGGTGTATGTGCCGGAGGGGGTCGACTGGTCAACTTCAAGGCAGCGCAGCACGAGGTCGCCAGGCGTCTCCGGACTCCAGGTGGCCTCGGCAATGGTCGAATTCGTGGTGCCGAGATCGATGCCCGCAGCGCGCACGGGGTGAATGGTTTCGCGCAGAGGTTGGCCAGTGGGATTGAGCAGGGCGAGCATAGTGAGTATGAGGGATTCCCGCGGAGGGACGGAGGGGGCCTCCCGCGGAGGGGCGGGGGGCGCGGAGAGGGACGGGTGACTTATGGATTGGGGAGTTGCCGGGTGCGCAGGAACTGGCGGGGGGCGGTGGATTTGGGGATGCGGGTTACGGTGGTGACGCCGGTGGCGGTGACGGCGGTTCCGGTATTGGTCCATGTCTTGAGGTCCTGGCTTGTCTGGATCTGGTACCGGCGGCCGGGGGTGGTATGGATTCGAAGTTCGATGTCGCCGCGTGTCAGCACGGTCGGGGTGTCCATGCGGAACGGGATGGGCGGCGAGACGGTCAGGCGCGCGGTTTCGCTGGTGATCTGGCCGCCGTTGTTGCGGGAGTCAGGAGAGGTGGGAGGGGAGGGGGTTATTTTTGAATGGCCGTCGCGACGGCAGGGACTGGGGCTGCGCCCGGGGAGGCCGGTGGGTGACACTCGGGTCGCGACCCTCGGAGGGAAAAAAGCGGTGACGTGTCACCGCACTCCCAAGGGGGGGGTCATGCTTCGAGGTCGTCGCCGAGCGCCATTTTGCGGCGTTTTTCCATGAGGCGTGCGCTCAGGTCGG
>JALRGF010000554.1 GCA_023253495.1 Verrucomicrobiales bacterium | reverse complement strand
TTCTCGGCCTCGTGCTGCTGATGGCTGACGCCTTCGCCACCACCCTCGACCGGCGGCGCCTCGGCCAGGCCGGCCTCGTCGGTGTGGCCGCCGTCTTCGGCGCCCTGCTGTTCGGGGTCGACGCCACCCACGCCGCCGGGCCGCTCTGGGGCTTTTACGCCGTCGATGCCGCCGCCCTCTTCTACAAGGGACTGGCCCTCGTCTGCACGTTCTTCGTGCTCGTCCTCGCTCTCGAATACGCCCCGGTCCTCGAATCCTACCGCGACGGCCGCCCCGGCCAGCGCGGCCTCGGCGAATTCCTCTGCCTTCCTCTCTTCCTCTGCGCCGGACTGATGTGGATGGCGTCGATGACTGATCTGCTCGGCCTTTTCGTCACCCTCGAAACCGTCACCATCACGTTCTACGTCACCGTCGCCTACATGCGCCGCAACCTCGGCTCGCTCGAGGCCGGCGTGAAATACCTCATTCTCGGCGCCCTCTCGACCGGTTTCCTCGTCTACGGTCTGGCCTGGCTCTTCGGCCTGACCGGCCAGACCAACCTTGCCGCCATCAAGGAAGTACTCGCCACCTGGCCGGGCGACACCGCCCCACTCCTCTTTGCCTTCGCCCTGCTCATGGTCGGCCTGGCCTTCAAGGTTGGCGCCGTGCCGCTGCAATTCTGGATCCCGGACGTCTACCAGGGCGCCCCCACCCCGATCACCGCCTTCCTCTCGGTCGGATCCAAATCCGCCGGCTTCCTCGTGCTCATCCGGCTGCTCGACCCGCTCCTGGCCTCGCCCGTGCGCGGCACCGTCCTGCTCATGCTCGGTGTGCTCGCCGGCGCCACCCTGCTCGTCGGCAACCTCGCCGCCCTGACCCAGAACAATTTCAAACGCCTGCTCGCCTACTCCAGCATCGCCCACGCTGGCTTCCTGCTCGTCGCCCTCGCCGCCGGCCGCCCCGCCGGCGGCATCACCCCGGAGGGCACCGTCGCCCTCTACCTCGGCACCTACCTGGTCATGACCCTGCTCGCCTTCGCCGTGCTCATCATCGTGCGCAAGGCCGGCGGCAGTGACGACCTCTCGGCCTTCGACGGCCTCGCCAAACGCTCGCCCTTCCTCGCCCTCGCCCTCGTGCTCGCCATGGCCTCGCTCGCCGGAGTGCCGCTCACCGCCGGCTTCTTCGGAAAGTTCTTCTCGCTCCTGCTCGCCGCCGGCGCCGGCCACTGGTTCCTGCTCGGCGTGGCCGTGGTCTCCGCCGCCTGCGGCTTTTACTACTATTTCAAAGTCATCCGCTCCATGTACTGGAACGAACCCGCCAAAGACGCGCCCCCGCTCGTTTTTTCCGGCCTCACCCGCGCCAGCATCATCCTTCTGGGAGCCGCCATCGTAATCCTCGGTGTCTACCCCAGACCGCTGACCGGATTGCTCGCCCCCTGACCCGGCCGGCCCGCCCGTTCCACCTATGCTGACCCGCCTGAAAAAAGAAAACTTCCCGTTCGAGCTGGTCCGCCCGCACGTCGAAAAAGTCGAGGCCGCCATCCTCGAACAAGCCCGCGCCTTCGACCCCGCCGTCGAGGGGTACGTCAGCTACGTCGCCGGCTCCAGCGGCAAACGCATCCGCCCGGCTCTCGTCGCCCTCGCCGCCGGCGCCACCGGCGGTGTGCACGACGACCACCTGCGCCTCGGCATGGTGCTCGAGCTCATCCACATTGCCACGCTGGTGCACGACGACATCATGGACGGCGCCGAGCTGCGCCGCAGCGCACCCACGGCCAGCGCCCGTTGGGGCAATGCGCTCGCCGTCCTGCTCGGCGACGCCCTTTTCTCCCACGCCCTGGAGCTTTCCACCGAGTTCCCCAACGCCCTGACCCGCAAGATCGCCCGCGCCGCCAATGACGTCTGCACCGGCGAAATCATCCAGACCCAGCGGCGCTACGACCTCAACCTCGACAAGGCCACCTACTTCAAAATCATCCGCATGAAGACAGCCGCCCTCTTCGCCGTCGCCGGTGAACTGGCCGCCGCCCTCAATGGATGCCCGGAGGACATCCAGGCCCGCCTCCACGGCTACGGAGACAAACTCGGTACCGCCTATCAGATCTACGACGACGTACTCGACCTCGTCGGCGACGAGGAAACCGTCGGCAAAACCCTCGGCACTGACCTCGAAAAAGGCAAACTCACCCTGCCCGTCCTCAATCTGCTCGAAAACGCCACCGAATCCCAACGCAGCAAACTCAACCGCCTGCTCATCTCCCAGCAACCGATCGAGGTCAGCGTGCTCGCCGGCATCGCCGATTACCAGGGATCCATCGACAGCGCCGTGCAAACCGCCTGCTCCATCCTCGCCGACGCCCGCGCCGACCTCTCCGTCCTCCCCCATGGAGATTCGCACGCCGCCCTCGAACAGGTCACCCGCTTCCTCGAAGCCCGGCTGCGCCAGTGCCTGCGCTGAGCCCCCTCACACCCACCTCCTTTCCACGAAAAAACCCGGAAGGCAGCACGCCTTCCGGGTTTTTCGCGCGCGCAATGGCGGGCGTGCGAAGTGCGGACTTCCATCAGCCCGCGGCTTCCCGTAAATGAACGAAGTCAGGATTACTTTTTTGCCGCTTTCTTCGCCGCTTTTTTCGGAGCCGCTTTTTTGGCCGCAACCTTTTTCGGAGCCGCTTTCTTGGCCGCCGCCTTCTTCGCCGGCGCCTTTTTCACCGCTTTCTTCGCCGCCTTCTTCGCCGCCTTGGCCTTCTTCGCCTTGGCCGCCGGTTTGGCCTTGGTCACCGCCTTCGGCTTGGCAGCCGGAGCCGCTTTCTTCTTGGCC
>JALRGF010000469.1 GCA_023253495.1 Verrucomicrobiales bacterium | reverse complement strand
GTGACGGCGGCGTCGGTTCCATTGAACTCGGCGGCGAAATCACCAGGGCTTCCGGAGGATCCGGCGACATAGGTCACGGTGCCGACGATGGTGCCGTTGTTTCCGGCGCCGGAGACGTCCGCGGTGGTCGTCTCGCCGCGGTCGTTGAACGACCAGTAGCCCAGCGGGGTGGGGAGCGCCGGCTTGCTGGCGGCGGACAGCGGATTGCTGCCGAAGACGACTTCCTCGCCATCGGGATAAGTGTCACCGTCGGTATCCGCCTTGTTCGGGTCGGTACCGGTGTTTTCAGGGTTCACGAACGTGCCGGTGGCCGTTTCCGCGCTGTCGTTCAGTCCGTCACCGTCGCTGTCCGGCTTGGTCGGATCTGTGCCCGTATTGGTCGCGCTTACCCAGACCCCGGTTTTGGTTTCCACCCCATCCTTCAAGCCATCCCCATCCGTATCGGCGATCTGCGGATTGCTGGAACGCTGGAACTCCTGGAGGTGGGGGGCGCCGTCAGAATCAGGGTCGAGGGCGGCGTCGTTGACGTTTTTGTTGGTGCCGTTGGCGTCTTCCCAGACATCCGGCATGCCGTCTCCGTCGCTGTCCAGCGTTCCGCGGACGATCTGCAGTCCCGCGATGCCGCCTGACTCCTTGGTCTGGGTGATGGTCAGGGTGGGGCCGGTCAGGTTGGCGAAGCGGACCACGTTGCCTTCTCCGCCGGTCCCCGGCACTTCGACAAAGGTTCCGTCGAAGGTGAGGATGTTGGAGACGGTGAAGCTGCGGCCGTTGGCGGTGAAAACAGCGTCACCGCCAGCCTCGGAGTTGAGGTACAGATAAACATCAAAAGTGGGATAGGCGATATTCCGCACGGTGATTTCGGTGATGATATCGTCACCTGCCGGCACGGCGGCGGTACCCCGGGGCCGGAGGATGCCGTGCATCAACCGGGCATTGCCCTCGCCCTCGGCCGGTTCCGGTCCCACGATGGCCGGGCCATTGGTTTTCCAGGTGACACGAAGGATCGACGCCGCCCCGGCGGAATCGACGGTGCTCAGCGGCCCGCCCGAGCCGGCGGCGGCATTGTTCCAGTTGCCTTGCACGATCCTTCCGGCCGCGGAAGTGACCTGGGCGCCGTCGCTCGTCGCGTTGCCACCTTCGAAATTGACGGCGAGCAGAAGGTCGCCGGTGTTGCTCGGCTTGGAGGCGGCCGAAAGCGGATTGGTCCCGGAGGCGACTTCCGCCTGATCCTCGAAATTGTCATCGTCGGAATCGCTGTCGTTGGGGTTGGTCCCGGCGGTCACCTCCGCCCCGTCGAGCAGGGTGTCGCCGTCCCCATCCGGGTTGAGCGGATCAGTCGTCGTTTCCAGATTGTCGTTCAGACCGTCGGCATCCGTGTCGGCCAGCCGCGGGTGGGTTCCTTTCTGGAATTCGACGAAATTGGTCAGCGTATCCCCGTCAAAGTCGAGCCCCCCGTCGTTGACGGCCGGGTTCAGGTTGCGGGCCACCCCGGCCTGGGTCCCGGTTTCCCATTCCGTGGGGATGCCGTCACCATCGGGATCAAGGGCGCTGGTGGCTTCGAGGCGCACGTTGTCGAAGTGGGAGCGCACGCCATCCGCGTCGTCACCGAGGAACACGACGATATTGCCCGCCGGCGGGACCGGGCCGGTGGTGTATTCCGTGGTGAAGTCAGTGAAACGCAGCTGGGTCGCGCCATTGAGCGCCACGGAATCCACGCTCTTGGCATTTTCAGCGAGCACCGGATCCTGGGCCACCTGATCATTCGTGTTGGTGCCGATGAGCGCATTGCCCTCGGACGGCGGTTCATCGAGGGCCGTCAGGCCGATCCAGCTGGTGGACAGGCTGCCGGACTGCCCGGCATTCCGGTAACCGACCCCGACGGTCAGTTTGTAAGTGGTGTTCGGCTGATAGGGGATACCGAGGTTCTGGAAGACGAAATAGCCATTGGCCATGCCGATGTGCTGGTTCCCCTCGGACTTGAAGCCGCCGATGTACTCGATGAAGGTGTTTCCGTTGTTGTTGCCGTCCCTCCCGTTCCATTGCGGGTCCTCGGGTCCAAGGTTGGGGTCAACGATATTGTTGGTCCACCCGCCGGAGCCGAGCTTCGGGTTTTCGAAGCTGAAGTTTTTGACTTCGATGGGGGCCGCGGCGAGCCTGACCGCACTGAGAAGGAGGAACAGGAGCAGCGTGAACGCCGTTCTTTCACGTGGGGTTTTCATGAGTTTTTTTCCTGGAATTTTTGCCGTTGGTCTTAAGGGACAACACGGTTATACAGGCCCGGTGCCTCGGTGAGAAGTTTTTTTTGTCCGCTTATCGACGGCCACCGGCCCGCAGAGGGGACGGCGCTTTCAGGGAGCGTCACTCTCGACCGCACGCCCCATGACCGAAGAGTCCCGGCCGGAGGTCGGCCCGGAATCAATACCAACGGGACAAACCACCTTTCCAGAGAACTTTGAGCGGCTCCAGGGGTTCGTCGATCTGGCTGAGGCGGCCGCGGATGACCAGCCGGCGGTGGTCTGCAGTGGTGCGGCCGAGAGAACAGAAGTCGACCGCCAGATCACCGAGGTGGCCGATGAAGGCGTCGCGGTGAGCCGGCGCCACCTCCACGACCAGGCACCCCGGAGGTTCGGCGAAGAGGGGGGCGTCGGTTTCGACTTCGACGCCGGCGACCATCGAAAAGGCCATTTCCGCCAGGGTGACGGCGAGGCCGCCTTCGCTGACGTCGTGCGCACTGAGGATGAATCCGCGCTGCAGGCACTGGTGGTAGGCGGCGTAGAGGGCGCGGTTCCGGGCGCAGTCGGTCAGAGGCACCGGGTCACCGGTGCGGCCGAGCACCCGCGTGGCGACGCTGCCGCCGGCGGGCGTGCCCGCGAAGGATCCGAGCAGGAAAAGCTCGCTGTCGGTCCGGCGCAGGCTGGAGCCGGTGACATGCTCAGGATCGACCACAATTCCCAAGCCGCTGACCAGGGCGGTCACCGGAATGCTGACCGGCCCCTCGTCGGTCATGAAATAGTTGTAAAAGCTGTCCTTCCCCGAGATGAACGGAGTGCCATAAACCTCGGCGGCGGCGCACAGCCCCTTGACGCTTTCCACGAGACCGCCCAGCTCGCGCGGGTCATCCGGGTTGCCCATGCAGAAATTGTCGAGAATGGCGATGCGCTCGGGGTCGGCACCACTGAGCACCAGCTGGCGCACGCACTCGTCCACGGTGGCGAGCCCGGCGCGGAACGGGTCGTATTTCCCCCATTCCGGAAGCAGGGCGCAGGCGAGGCTGACGAGGTGCGGCGAGCCGTCGACGCGCATGACGGCGGCGTCCTGGGGCGCGTCGCCCGCGGCTCCGGCGAGCGGGGTCAGCAGGGTGTTGCCCTGGACCTGGTGGTCGTATTCACGGATGACCGGCTCCCTCGAGCAGACGGCAAAATCGGCGAGAATACGCTTCAGCAGGGCGGCAGCCTCGGGACCGACGGTCGGCAGCTCCGGCTGGCCGGCAGGAGGCGGGCCGGCCGGGGTGGACCATTCGGATTTCAGGTGGCGCCGCGGCGCGTCGTGGAGCCGCGCGTTGTCGAGCTCGCAGACCAGGCTGCCGTGGTGCCAGACTTTGAGGATGCCGGTGCCGTCGCTGTGGCCGAGCACGGTCATTTCCGTCTGGTGCATGGCGGCGAGTTCGCGCAGGCGGGACAGGTTGTCTTCCTCGACGGCCAGCACCATGCGTTCCTGGCTTTCGCTCAGGAAGATCTGCCAGCTGGCCAGCCCCTCTTCCTTGAGCGGGGCGCGCTCGAGAAACAAGGCGCCGCCGACCTCGCTGAGCATTTCCCCGGCCGCACTGGAAAACCCGCCGGCACCACAATCGGTCACAAAAACAATCAGCCCCTCGGCTCGCGCATGCAGAATCAGATCACTCGCCTTTTTCTCCTCGATCGGATTGCCGATCTGCACCGCACTCTGGTCCTCGGCATGGCTGTCCGCCGTCAGACTGACGCTGGAAAACGTGGCCCCCTTCAGACCGTCGCGGCCGGTGCGCGCCCCGACCGCGACAATCTGCAGCCCGGCGCGCATTTCCTTGGCAATGTCGCGGCGCGGAATGACCCCGGCAGTGCCGCAGAAAACCAGCGGGTTGTAGGTGTAGGCGGGGTCGAACTGGATCGCCCCGTTGACCGTCGGGATGCCCATGCGGTTGCCGTAGTCGCGCACGCCTCGGACCACGCCGCGCATGACCCCGAGCGGGTGAATGACGTCGCGGGCCTTCAGGCTTTCCTGGCGGGTGTCGGGCGGCCCGAAACAGAAGACATCCAGCGAAGCGATCGGTTTGGCCCCTTTGCCGGCCCCGAGGATGTCGCGGATCACGCCGCCAAGGCCGGTGTTCGCGCCGGCATACGGCTCGATGGCCGACGGGTGGTTGTGGGTTTCGACTTTGAGGCAGACGGCACGCTCGTCGTCCAGCGCAATGAAGCCGGCATTGTCCACAAAAGCACCGAGGACAAATCCCGGTTTGCGAGCGAACAACCGCTCGCTCACCGCCTTGATGTGGCTCTTGAACAACCCGTCCACCACCTCCGTGCGACCGTCCGCCACATGTTCGATGCGGGCCCCGAAAATGCGGTGTTTGCAGTGCTCGGACCATGTCTGGCCGATCACCTCCAGCTCGACGTCGGTCGGCTCCCGCCCTTTGTCGCGGTAGTACGCCTGCACCGCCAGCATGTCGTCACGGAAAAGGGCCAGCTTCATGCCCTTGCTCAGCGCCACCAGCGCGTCGGCATCAAGGTCACGAATCGGAATATGGCGGAACTGGGCGGCGGAAGAACTCACCCCCCGTCCATCCGCGTTCCCGCGCAGGGTGTCAAGTCACCGCCGCACCCGCGCTCAGCACGCCTCCGCTCCCCGTTCCCCGGTTTCGCGCGACTCCCGGACCCACGCCAACGCTTCCTCCCGGGTGCGCAGGCGCCCCTCGAGCTGATGCGTCTGAATCTCCTCGAGCAACCGGCCGAGCGACGGCCCCCGGGCCACCCCCAGCTGCATCAGGTCATGGCCGTCGACCAGCCGCGGCGGAATCAGCGGCTCGTCGGCAAATTCGCGCTGTTTGGCTTGCAGGAATTCAAAGTTGTCGAGCAGGCCGTTGCTGCCGAGGCAGTCGACCCGATGGAGCTCCATCTCGTCGGCAAAGGTCGGCCGGGCCATGAAGCGGCGCAATTTGGCCGGGCGCAGTTTCCGGACGTTCATGAAGGACATGTGCTGCGCGACCATTTCGGTGGTGGCGTCGATGACCTCGTTGGAAAACCGGAGGCGCCGCAGGATCACCCCGGCCATTTCCGCCCCGAGGCGGTCATGGCCGTTGAAGCGCAGGCGCCCGGCAGCCGCATCCCACGTCCGGGTGGCCGGCTTGGCAATGTCATGAAGCAGCACGGCCAGCATCAACGGCACGCTGACCACCGGCGGAAGCAGCGAAAGCATGAGCCGGGTGTGCACGAAAACATCGCCTTCCGGATGAAACTCGGGCGGCTGTTCGCACCCTTTCAGCTCAAGGATTTCCGGCACGACAGGCGCCATCAGGCCGCTCTCGCACAGCAGGTCAAACCCGCGCAGCCGCCGCGCATGCACCAGCGTTTTGACCCATTCGTCCCGCACCCGTTCGATCGCAATCAACGGCAGCCGGTGCGCGTCGGCACACAGGGCGGCCCACGTCGTCGGCTCAATCCGGAAATCAAGCACGGTGGCAAAACGCACCGCCCGCATCAGCCGCAAATGGTCCTCCCGGAACCTCGCCGGGGGATCGCCAATGGCCCGCAGCACCCCGGCCTTCAGGTCGGCCTGCCCGCCGACATAGTCGAGCACCGCTCCGGATGCCGGCTCCAGAAACAACCCGTTGATGGTGAAATCACGGCGTTGCGCATCCTGTTCCGCCGTGGTGAAACGCACCCGGGTCGGCCGTCGCCCGTCACCGTAATCACCGTCCTCGCGGAACGTCGCCACCTCATAATGATGCCCGCCGGCACGCACGATCACGACACCGAAATGCGCCCCGACCGTCTGGCTCCCGGGAAAAAGCGCCTCCACCTGAGAGGGGATCGCATTGGTGGCGATATCGTAGTCCGATGGCTCGACCCCGCGCAACAGGTCCCGCACACAGCCACCCGCGAACACCGCCTCATGGCCGTGCTCGCGCAGGCGACGGACAATCTCCTCGGCGTGGGCGCGCATGCCCCACCGGACCACGTCCCGCCCGGACGCGCAAGCACCCGCACGCGCTTCCCGGCGTGCCCCGTTGATGAAAAAGCCCTTGGGGAAATTTAAATGATTGACCCCGGGTCCGGTTCTGTGGTGCGATCCTTGCTTCACAAAAATTGCGCAGATCCCACTCATGAAACCGTTTCACCCGTCAGCCTGGCTTCTTGCCGGGCTCCTCACAACCCTTCCCGCTACCGGCCAGGTCACCCTGCCCGCCTCGGCCGCCCTGCCCGCCGGGTCCGGCACCGGCCCCGGATTCGTCGTCAAAACCACCCAGGCCCCGCCGGAAGCCGTCATCGACAACACCTACCTGCGCGCCATCCGCCAGCTCAACGGCACGCTCACCGACACCGAAGGCGCACCGATCGACGACATCTCGGAACCGGGACCTCAGCCGGGCGGCGTGACCCATGCCGACACCGTGGAGTTTG
>JALRGF010000448.1 GCA_023253495.1 Verrucomicrobiales bacterium | reverse complement strand
GAGGGTGGGGGCAAATTTGATCCCGAATCCCGGGAAGCCGGCGTAGGTGCCGTCGGCGGCGTCGTCGAGGAACGCCCGGATGATCGGAAACGGCAGGATGGTGGCGACCTGATCCTCGCTGTCGTAGCTCAGCAGCATGCCGGCGAGGTGGCCGCCCTGGATGACCGGCAGCGTGAAACTGCCTTCGCGGTAGTTGACGGCGCCGTTGGCTTCAAACTGGAGGAAGAAGCTGCCTTCGACGAACGAGCGGCCGAGCCGGGCGGTCTCGTAGGTGATGCCGGAGGTGACCGGGGTGCCGTTGGCCTCGAACTGCCAGACCTCGAAGCGGTCGCCATTTTTCGGCGGGGTGACGCTGATCGGGAAAGGCACGAGCCCGTCGAAGAAGTCCTCAGGCTCATCCTTCGGCGTGAGCACGGCGAGGTTCGCCTCGTAGTCGACGGTGGCGACCTGGGCGGTGAGTTTTTTGCCTGAGGAGGCGACCTCGAATTCGACGTAGCTGGCGTCCTGGATCAATTCCGCGGTGACGAGCACGCGGCGACCGTCGAGCAGGGCGCCGAGCCCTTGTTTGCTGCCGGGCTGGCGTTTCTGCCAGGGGAGCGCGAAGTTGTACGGCTGGTTGGTGACGTTGACGCGGAGGATGGATGTTTCCGGGGTCGGGGTCTCGGCGGCGGGGGCGGCAGGCGCGGCCGACAGGACGGCGGCCAGCAGGCCGGCGCAGCAAATGGCGGGAACTCTCATGGGAAAACGGGGTGGACCGGGGTCAGGATGGTTAAAAAAAATACGGGCACCGGAACCGGCGCCCGCCGGCTCAGGGTTCGAGGTAGGCGGGTTCGCTCACGCCGTATTCGGCATTGATGCGCTCGCTGGCGGCGGTGGCACGCGCGCGGTCGAGCACCAGCGGTCGCCCTTCACCGACGAGATGGATCCGGACGAACGGGCCGTCACTTTTCTCGAGGGCCGTCACAAGATCGGCCATACGGGTGATTTTGACGTCGTTGATGGTGTCGACCAGCTTGCCCTCGACGCCGTCAAAATGCGTGTTGATGGCGTCGGGCAGGACCTGGGTGAGGACGACCGGTTGCGGGCGCTCTTTCGCCAGCTCTTTGGGGCCGAAGTAGTTGAAGAAGTACCGGACGTTGTCGTCGGTCAGGTTGAACGCACCGAGCAGATTGCGGTCGAGCGGCTGGAAGACGAGTCCGGCGTAGACGAGGTATTCCGGGCGTTTTTCGTACAGATTCGCCTGCATGAGGTAGCTGGTGAGGCGCTTCAGGGTGACTTCGGCCTCGCCCTCGGTGCGGTTGCGCCAGTATTTCAGACGGATGCGGTCGCCGGCGAACTTGCGTTCGACGATTTCGTTCATGTTCACGCGCTCGCCGTTGAACTCGATGAATCCGTCGCTGGCGATCGGCTGGCCGTCGATCTCGAGGAGCACGTCGCCGCGCTGGAGCACGCCGGCGCAGGAGCCGGTGCCGTCGACCCGCGCGACGAGGACTCCCATGCCGTTTTCGGGCAGGCCGAGGGCGCGGCGCATGGCCGGGTTCTGCAGCGGGAAATCGGCGATGGCGAGGTCGGCGTAGTGGTCGTAGGAGCCGTCCTTGATGTCCTCGAGGAACCGGGCCACCACCGGACCGGGAATGATGTACCCGACGTTTTGAGCCACCGCCCCGGAATACCCCTGGAAAGCGACCCCCACCACCTTGCCGCCCTGCATGACCGGGCCGCCGGAATTCCCGGGATTGATCGCGGCATCGACCTGGATGGCCAGGTGCTGGTCAACCCCGCTGTGGCTGTACGGACGGAAATCGATCCGGCTGACCACCCCGCGGGTCACGGAAATCCGGTCGCCGCCGACCGGGTATCCGACGGCCACCACCTCGCTGTCGAGCAGCGGCAGCGACGCCTCCAGCGGCAGCGGGGCGACGCCGTCAAAGGGAGCCGGGTCCTGCAGCGAGAGCAGCGCCAGGTCGCAGTCGTGCGCGATGAATTCGATCTTGGCGAGGTGCGGTTTGGCATCGTCGACGCGCCGGACGAGCAGGCGGGTCGAGTTGCTGACGACATGGGCGTTGGTCAGGAAGCGGTTGGGGCCGATCAGGAAACCGGTGCCGGTCCCGCCGGTCGGCCGCGCGCCATTCCACGGCGTGCGGTAATCCGGCTGGATGGCGGCATTTTCGATGCGCACGATGCCCGCGTACTGCTGCCCGAGGGAACTGGTCTTGACCGGCGCCTCGGCCGGCAGGGAGGGCATCAGTGCCGGCAGAGCGGCGGCCGCGAGCAGAACAGATCGGATCAGGGACATCCGTCCATGGTTGCCGTGGCGGCCCGCCGCGCAAGGATCGAGGCGGGAAATGTTGGGGGCGGGTATGACGCCCGGCCGGCACGGCGGAAGGGACATGGATTCAGGTGACGCGGGCGCGTGGCGCATCCATGATGCCGGGGTTTTTCTTTTTGTGACTCCTCTTGTTGTTTCCGTTGCGGCGGCGCTGGCCGCCACGCCCGAGGCCGCTGGCGGTCTGTTTCCGGCGTTTGACGACCGCACGCTGGCCAACGGCCTGCGCGTGCTGGCGCTGCCGGACGCGCGCACGCCGACGGTGGCCATTCAGATGTGGTATCGCGTCGGGTCCAGGGACGACCCCGACGGCCGCAGCGGCTTCGCGCACCTTTTTGAGCACCTGATGTTCAAGAGCACAAAGCGGATGCCGCCGGAGACGCTCGACCGGCTCACCGAGGACGTGGGCGGGGAAAACAATGCGTTCACCAGCGACGACGTCACGGTGTACTACGAATCCGTGCCGTCGCACCACCTGGAGCGGCTGCTCTGGGCGGAGGCCGAGCGCCTGGCCTCGCTGATGGTGGGCGAGGCGGATTTCGGAACCGAGCGCGACGTGGTGAAGGAGGAATTCCGGCAGAGCGTGCTGTCGCCGCCGTACGGGGAGTTCGGCGAGTGGATCGTGCAGGCGTCGTTTGCGGAGCATCCGTACCGCCGACCGACCATCGGCAATATCGAGGAGCTCGACGCCGCCTCGCTGGACGAGGTCCGTCGGTTTCACGCGGCTTTTTACCGTCCGGACAATGCCGTGCTGGTGGTGGTCGGCGATTTTGACCCGCCGGATCTGCGCCGGTGGGTCGACCGGTATTTCGGGCCGATTCCGAATCCCGGGGGGCCGGTCCCGCGGGTCGCGGCCACGGAGCCGCCGCGCACCGGGGAGCGCACGCTGCGCCGGGTGAGTCCGAAACCGCCACTGCCGGCGCTGGCGGTGACATTTCTTGCGCCGCCCGTCGGCGATCCCGAGGCGCCCGCGCTGGAGGTGCTGCAGCAGGTGCTGGCCGGAGGGGAGTCGTCGCGGCTCTACCACTCGCTGGTGTATGAAAAGGAGCTGGCCCAGTCCGCCGACAGCTTGGCCGACCTGCGCCGGGACCTCGGGCTCTTTGTTTTCGAGCTGGTGCTGGCCAGCGGCGTCGAAGTGCCGGCGGCGCGCGCCGCGCTTTTCGAGGAAATCCGACGGGTCGCGGAGTCACCAGTTTCCGAGGAGGAGCTGGGCACGGCGAAGAACCAGCTGCTGGCGGAGAAACTGTCAGAGCTGGAGACAAATACCGGCAAGGCCATGGCCCTCGGCGAGGCGGCGGTGCTGCGCGGCGATCCGGCGCTGGTCCGGGACGACCTGGCGCGGCTGCAGGCTGTGACATCCGACCAGGTCCAGGCCGCCGCCCGCCGCTGGTTGCAGCATCCGCTGGTGCTCGAGTATCTGCCGGCGGACGGGCCGCCCGATCCGCCCAAACCCCGATGATTTCCGCCGCTTTGTTCCTGCTCACCGTTTCCACCGCCGGCCTGTCCGGGATCGAGGGCCTGCCGCCCCCCGCCCAGCCCCGGCCGCTGCAGATCCCCGAGGCCCACGAATCCACCCTCGAAAACGGACTGCACGTCGTCGTCATCGAACGCCCCGGCCTGCCGCTGGTCAGCGCGGAACTGGTCGTCCGCAGCGGCGCCGAAGGCGACCCGCCGTCGCTCGCCGGCCTGACCAGCATGACCGCCAGCCTGCTCACCCAGGGGACCACCACCCGCAGCGCCACCGAGATCGCGCAGCAGGTCGAGGCGCTCGGCGCGTCGCTCAGCGCCGAAGCCGGATGGGACAGCACCCACGTCGAACTCACCACGCTCGCGGCCCACGTCGTCCCCGCTTTCGAACGGCTCGCCGATGTGGTGCGCCGGCCGGTCTTTGCTCCGGGGGAAATCGACCGCCTGCGGCGCCAGGAACTGGACGACCTGCGCCTCGCCCTGGAGGAACCGGCCGAGGTGGCCCCGGCGGCGGCCCGGCGGCTCGCCCTCGGTGATTCGCCCTACGCGCACCCGATCGACGGCACCCTCGCCTCTCTGCCGCGCCTCACCCGGAAGGAGATCGTCGCCCGGCACGCCCGCACTTTTGTGCCGTCCAATGCCGTGCTCGTCATCGCCGGCACGCTCACCGCCGCGGAAGGCCGCGGGCTGGCCGAACGATTTTTCGCGGACTGGCAGGGCCCGGCGCCCGCCACGCCCGCCACGCCCGCCACGCCGGCCGCGACCCCCGCCCCCCCGCCTCCCCGCGCCGTGCTCATCGATTTTCCGGATGCCGACCAGGCCGCGGTATGTGTCGCCCGCGCCGGCCTGCCCGGCACTCATCCCGACTTTCTGACCGGCGAGGTCGCCAACGCCCTTCTCGGCGGCGGCTACTCGTCACGCCTGAACCAGGAAATCCGCGTGAAACGCGGCCTGAGCTACGGCGCGTGGAGCACCCTCACCGGCACCCGGGGATCCGGCCTGTTTGCCGCCGGATGCCAGACGAAAAATGAATCGGCCGCCGAGGTCGTCGCCGTCATCCGGGAGGAAATCGAACGCCTGGGTGCCACCCTCGCGCCTCCCGATTACTTCGCCTCACGCCTCGCCGTGCTCCGCGGCGATTTCGCCCGCACCCTGGAAACCAACGCCGGCCACGTCGGCGCGGCCGCGGAATGCGCCGCGCTCGGACGCCCGCTCCCCACCCTCGCCACCCGCGTCGCCGCCATCGAGGCGGTCGCCGCGGATCAGGTGCGCGCCTTCGCCGCCGCCCACCTCGCCGCCCCCACCCTCTCGGTCGTCGTCATCGGCCGCGCCCGCCTCATCGAACCCGCCCTGCGCCCGCTCCTCCCGTCACTCACCGTCATCCCCCAGACCCAGCTCGACCTCGACCACCCCTCGCTCAGCTCCCGCCCGCGCTGAGCCAGGAATGCCCCACAGGCACCATTCCGTAAGCAGTGGGGGAATGGGATTGTGCGGACGTCTGAGGTCGGAAACGTCGGCGTCTTCTCAAGCAGCGTGCCTGACGGCTCTGCCGGTGCGACGCCCTGCGGGGATGGGGCGCCCGCGCTTGGGGGACGCGCCCATGGCTGGCGCCCACGGCTGGCGCCCGGGGCACGCACAAGAGCAGGTGGGGAACGGGCTGGGCAGTGGACGCGCCCGCCGCTTACCGGCCTGGAAGTCCGGTCCCACCTCGCATGCCCGCTCCCGCCGGGCCTGGGAGGTTGGATGCGACCTCCGGGCGCGTCGGCGGTGAGGACGTGTGAGGCCGGAGACTTTTCCGCCTCCTCG
>JALRGF010000431.1 GCA_023253495.1 Verrucomicrobiales bacterium | reverse complement strand
GGCGGGCGCGTTCACCGCCCAGCCCGTTCCCCGCCTCCTCCTGTGCGTGCCCCGGGCACCAGCCGTCAGCGCGTACCCCAAGCGCGGGTGCCCCATCCCCGCAAGACATCGCACCGGCAGAGCCGTCAGGCACGCCGCTCGAGCAGGCGGAGACGTTTCCTGCCTCAGACGTCCGCACCGCCAGCGCGCCCGGAGGGCTCGCCCCACCTCCCCATGCCCGGAGGTGGCACCTCCGGGCAAAGCAGACCGGGCAGGCGAGGTGGGACCGGACTTCCAGGCCGGTGAGCGGCGGGCGCGTCCCACTTTGCCCTTGGCACCCGCGGCGGGCTTCGGTCAGAGTCACTCGATGAAATGTGTCTGTTCCGCCCTGGTCGTTTTCTGCCTGCTGGCCGTGCCGGGCCGTGCCGAGGTCAAACCGGAATGGGCGATGCCGGAAGAGACGGCGGCCGACCGCGGCCTGCGCGCCCTCGTCGCCGGCAAGGTGGCGGCGATCGAGGCGCAGTCGCTCGACCACACGGTGACCACCCGGGCCGACTGGGAGGACTCGCGCGACCAGCGGCGCGCCGAACTCCGGGAAATGCTCGGTCTGCACCCGGAGCCGCCGCGCACCGACCTGCATCCGACTGTCACCGGCACAGTCGAGGGTGACGGATTTGTGGTGGAAAACCTGCATTTCCAGCCGATGCCGCGGCTCTACCTCGCCGCGAACCTGTATCGCCCGAAAACGGTGACCGGCCGGCTGCCGGCGGTGCTCTATGTCTGCGGACATTCCCACGTCGAGGAAAACGGCGTGAGTCTGGGCAACAAGACCGCCTACCACCACCATGGCGTGTGGTTCGCCCGCCACGGTTACGTCTGCCTGATTATCGACACCGTGCAGTGGGGGGAACTGGTCGGCCACCACCACGGCACCTACCGGCTCGGGCGGTGGTGGTGGGCGAGCCGCGGGTTCACCCCGGCCGGCGTGGAAGCATGGAACGGCATCCGCGCCCTGGATTATCTCGAGTCCCGCCCGGAGGTCGATCGCGACCGCCTCGGCATGACCGGCCGCAGCGGCGGCGGCGCGTACACCTGGTGGGTCGCCGCCCTCGACGAACGCGTCAAGGTCGCCGCCCCCACCGCCGGCATCACCAGCCTGCGTAACCACGTCGTCGACGGATGCCTCGAAGGGCATTGCGACTGCATGTTCATGAACAACATTTTCCAATGGGACTTCGACCGGGTCGCCGCCCTCGTCGCCCCGCGTCCGCTGCTGATCCTCAATACGGACAAGGACGACATCTTCCCGCTCGACGGCGTCTTTTCGGTCTACCGCAGCGCCCGCCGGATCTATTCGCTGCTCGGCGCGGAGGACGCCATCGGCCTGCATATCGCCGAAGGCCCCCACGAGGACATGCCACCACTCCACGTCGGCGCCTTCGCCTGGTTCGAGAGGTTCCTCAAAGGCGGTCAGCGCATGGACCCGCCCGGCGAACCCGCCCGGAAATCGCTCGCACCGTCACAGCTCCGCGTCTTCTCATCGCCGCCGGCCGACGAACGCACCACCCGCATCGACGAAGACTTTGTCACTCCCGCCCCGGCACCGGAAGTCCCCGCCACCGCCGCCGCCTGGGCCGCCCTCCGCGAAACCTGGATGACCGCCCTGCGCGATCGCGTCTTCCGGCCGGGCCCCGGCGACACCGTCACCGCCGACGCCCCCACCGTCGGCCTGCGAGCGTCATGGACGGCCACCTCGCCTGACGAAGCCACCCTCGCTCTGGCTGAAGCCCCGGGTTGGACCGGCGACGACCGCAAACACACCCAGCGACGCCGCCGCCTCCTGCTCCTCGGCACCTCACTGGAACGCGAACAGGTCAGCGTCATCCGCGAGCTCATCCGCGACCACCACCACACACACCCGAACCGCCCGCTCCGGCTTCAGGCCCGCGGCGACCTCGCCGCCCTCGCTCTTTACGCCGCCGTGCTTGAACCCGGCGTGGCCCGGCTCGACCTCACCGACCTGCCCGAATCCCACACCACCAGCCCGTGCCTGCCCGGCATCCTCCGGTTCCTCGACCTCCCGCAAACACTCGCCCTCGCCGCTGAAAACCATCTGATCGTCGTGCATGGCGCACGCCCGGCCGCTTGGTCCTTCGCCACCGACACCGCCCGCCATCTCGGATGGACAACCCTCCAGCTCCCCCCCGCCGCCGAAATCATCGACGTCCGCCGGATCTCCGACACTACCGCCTACTGCGCCTTCACCGACCTCATCCGCCACCGAGACACCTGGTTCTGCGTCTTCCGCGAAGGCGACAGCCATGTCCCCGGCATCGACGGCACCATCCGCGTGCTCTCCTCCACCGACGGCACCCGGTGGTCAGCCGCCGCCCACGTCAGCGAAACCGGCATCGACCTGCGCGACCCGAAAATTTCCGCCACCCCCGATGGACGCCTCATGCTGCTCATGGGCGGGTCGGTCTACGACGGCACCAGCGGCCAGGCCAGCCGCCAGTTCGTCTCCGCCCGCGGCCGCGTCTGCTTTTCTCCGGACGGCCGCACCTGGTCCGCCCCGCAGCCGATCAGTATCGAAAACGAATGGCTCTGGCGCGTCACCTGGAACCGGAACACCGCCTACGGCGTCAGCTACCGCAATCGCGGCGAGGCCGGCGCCGCCCTCAACCTCTGGAAATCGACCGACGGCGTGACTTACGAAAAAATCACCGCCCTCCAACCGGGCGGCGACGCCTGGCCGAACGAAACCACCCTGCGCTTCGACCCCGACGGCTCCCTGCTCGCCCTCGTCCGCCGCGAACGCGACTCGCGCACCGCCTTCCTCGGACGCAGCCGCCCGCCTTTCACCGACTGGTCATGGCACGACACCGGCCGCATGATCCAAGGACCGGACTTCCTCCGCTCCTCCACCGCCGGTTGGTGGTACGCCGGCCGCGACCAGCCGCCCGGCGACTCCGCCATCCGCACCGTGGTCGGCCGCCTCGACGGCCACTCCGCCCAGCCGGTCCTCACCCTGCCGAGCGGCGGCGACACCTCGTATCCGGGCATCGTCGAAGCCGCCCCCGGCGAACTCTGGATCAGCTACTACAGCTCCCACGAGGGCCCCGCCGCCATCTACCTCGCCCGCGTCCGCCTCGCCCCCACCCCCAAGGGGTAACGCCCCACCCCACCCCCAAGGGGCAACGCCCCATGATAAGCCCCATCGCCCCACCGCACGCCCCATTACCCGGCACGCCTCAGTCCCAGACATAGCGCTCATCGAACTCCACCCCATGAGCCCCCAAAAACTCGCGATATTCCTCTTGGAAACTGCGGCATCGATGGTGTTCCTCCTGGCGGTCAATATACTGGCGAAGCGCCTCCATCCCGTCCACGCCCACTGAAAAAGCGCCATACCCCCTTTGCCATGCGAATCGCGCCAGATCCGGCGATTGCATCTTGATCCATTTTGAGGAAGCCGTCTTGAGTACTTCAACCAACTTCGCGACGGGCATTGTCCGCGACATCCGGACAGCCAGATGCACATGATCCGCGATACCACCGACACGATAACATTCACACCCGGCATGCCGGGCTGTCGCGGCAAGATAAGCGTGGAGCCGGGGGCGGACGGATCCTTCGAGAAAAGGAGCGCGGTCCTTGGTACTCCAAATGACATGTGTCAAAAGATAGGAGAGAGATTGCGGCATGGTTGGATGGTGGTGAACACCCTGATGGAACGGGCCTTCAGCCCTCCGGCTTTCCCGATTCTTTCCCGGGGCGTTGCCCCGGGCTGCGATGGTGACGGGCCTTTGGCCCTTTCCGGCACCGCGCTGTCACGACGGACATGTCGTGATGACGGGCTGTCCCCAAATGTGTCCATCCCCACCGATCCCCCCATAAAATCCCCCCCGCCGCCCCATCCCTCATGGGCAAACGCACCCGGGGCAGCACCCTGATGGAACGGGCCTTCAGCCCTCCGGCTTTCCCGATTCTTTCCCGGGGCGTTGCCCCGGGCTGCGATGGTGACGGGCCTTTGGCCCTTTCCGGCAC
>JALRGF010000387.1 GCA_023253495.1 Verrucomicrobiales bacterium | reverse complement strand
CCCACCGCGTTCAGATTTTTCACACTCATTCAGTCATGTCTTCACCCCTGTCCCTGAAAGTGGCGGACCGCATCCGCCAGATCCCCCGTTCCGGCATCCGGGATTTTTTTGAGCTGGTCCAGAGCCGCGGCGATGTCATCTCGCTGGGCGTCGGCGAGCCGGATTTTTCGACTCCCTGGCACATCCGCGAGGCCGCCATTTTCGCGCTGGAGAAAGGGGAGACGTGCTACACGTCGAACCTCGGCCTGCCGGCCCTGCGCCGGGCGATTGCCACTTATATCAGCGGCCACTGCGGCACGGACTATGATCCGGCGAAGGAGATTATTGTGACCGTCGGGGTGAGCGAGGCGCTGGACATCGCGTTCCGGGCGCTGCTGAACCCGGGCGAGGAGGTCATCTATCACGAACCGTGCTACGTCAGCTACAACCCGAGCATCTTCATGGCCGGGGGCGTGCCGGTGGCCATCCACACGCGGCCGGAGGATGATTTTGTGCTGCGGGCGGAGGATGTCGAGCGGGCGATCACGCCGCGGACCAAGGTGATCATGCTCAATTTCCCGACCAATCCGACCGGCGCCTTCGAGCCGCTGGACGAACTGGAAAAGATCGCCGCGCTGGCGGTGAAGCACGACCTGATCGTGTTCACCGATGAGATTTACACCGAGCTGCTGTACGACGGACGGAAGCACACCAGCATCCTGACCTTCCCGGGGATGAAGGAACGGACGATTCTTTTCCACGGGTTTTCCAAAGCGTATGCGATGACCGGGTGGCGTCTGGGTTACGCCTGCGCCCCCACGGAAATCATCGAGGCCATGATGAAGGTGCACCAGTACGCGATGCTGTGCGCACCGATCATGAGCCAGCGGGCGGCCATCGAGGCGCTGGAAAACGGGGCGGCGGCCGTCGAGATGATGCGCCAGAGCTACGAGCAGCGGATGAACGTGATCGTAACGCGGCTCAACGCCATGGGGCTGCCGACGTTCCGGCCGGGCGGGGCGTTTTACGTGTTTGCCGACATCCGGCCGACCGGTCTGACCAGCAAGGAGTTCGCCCTGCGGCTGGTCAATGAGCAGAGTGTGGCGGTGGTGCCGGGCAATGCGTTCGGGATGTCAGGCGAGGGGTTTGTGCGCGCGTGTTATGCCACGGCCCTGCCGCAGCTGGAGATCGCGCTTGAGCGCATGGGGCGGTTTGTCGGCGGCCTGCGGCCGGAAACGTCGGAGCGTCCGGCCGGCGCTCATGCCGCCTGACGGGTGGTGATCGGGGAGGAGCCCGCCATCATGATCCGCCGATGACTCTGACCGATCTCCGATCCCGCAAGGCGGCGGCACACATCGTGCCGCTGGTCGTCTTCATGGGGCTGATGATGCTCTCGTCGCTGCCCGGCCTGGAGTGGAAACACCCGTCGGCGCCGTGGTGGCGGCAGCAGCCGCAGCAATGGATCTACCCGCTGCAGACGGTCGTCTGCCTCGCGCTGCTCGCCTTCTGGTGGCGGCAGTACACGTTCCGGCCGTTGGGTGCCCGGGCGTGGCTCTGGGGGGTGGCCGGCGGCGTGGTCGGCATCGCACTGTGGATTCTCCCGGGTTGGTGGCACGCCCGCACCGGGCAGACGATTGAATGGCTGGGGGTCGTCGACCGCTCCGGTCCGGGATTCAACCCGGACATTTTCCCACCCGGTTCCGGCGCGTGGTGGGCGGCGGTGGTCGGGCGGTTTGTGCGCATGACGCTGGCCGTGGCCGTGATCGAGGAGGTTTTCTGGCGCGGCTTTCTCTGGCGCCATTTCGCCGCGGGCGACGGGGGGAAATGGGACGCCCTGCCGGTCGGCGTACCCCACCTGCGCGCCATCGCTCTCACCTCGGTTCTCATGATGGTCGCGCACCACCCGTCGGATTACGTCGCGTGCCTCGTCTGGTCGCTGCTGGTCAGCCTCGTCGCCGTCAAAACCCGCAGCCTCGGCGCCTGCGTCGTCATGCACGCAGTGTCGAATTTCCTGCTCGGCCTCTACATCATGAACACGAAGCAATGGGGCCTGTGGTAGGAGAGGGCCTTTGGCAGGAGCGCCAGCGCGCCCGCTCCGCCGCATCGATGCCGCCTCCCCTCCGCCGCATCATTCCCTCCGCCGCATCATTCCCTCCGCCGGTCTTCAGAACCCGCGGATGGTCCATTCCTCGACGCGGGCCGGATCGAAGTCCGAAAGAAACCGGCTCGGGATCTGAAAGGCGTCGCCGGAATACGCCTTGGGCCAGAATTCCGGGTGGCAGAGGTAGAGCTGGTCCATGGCGCGGGTCACGCCGACATAAAACAACCGGCGTTCCTCCTCCAGGCCCTCGGGGCCGGCCTCCTCGACCACCCGCGCATTCGGGAACATGCCGTCGGTCAGCCAGATGAGGAAGACAACTTTCCATTCCAGCCCCTTGGCCTGGTGGATGCTGGTCAGGGTGACCGCGTCGCTCTCCGCCGCGCCCGGCCGCCGCCGGCCCGACCCGTCGCGCGGCGTGGCATCGTCAGCATTGGTCAGCAGAGCCAGCTCCGCCAGCATCGTCGGCAGATCGTCATAGCGTTCGGAAAAAACGACCAGCTGCTCCAGGTCCTGGCGCCGCTCACGGGCATTGTCGAAGCTGGTCTTCAAATGGTCGTCGTAAAACCCCTCGATCACACTGGTCAGCAGCGCGTTCGGGGGACGCAGACCGGTGTCGCTCTCCGGATCGAGGAACTCGTCGAGGACCTCGCCGATCTGCGTCCAGGCGGCCTGGGCGCGCGGCGGCACTTTCAGCGGCGCCAGCAGCGCCGAGAAACTGGCCGGCGGGCGCTCGGCGGCGGCGGCCGGCGACTGCAGCCACGCTGTCCAGAGTTTGGCGGCGGCGCCCGGTCCGATGCCCGGGAGCAGGCGCACGGCGCGGTCGAAGCTCACCTCATCGCGCGGGTTGGCCGCCCATTTGAGCAGGGCCACCACGTCTTTGACGTGCGCCTGCTCAAAGAACCGCAGCCCGCTGGTAATGACAAACGGGATGCGGTCGTGGGTGAGCTGCATCTGGATGTCCATCGACTGAAAATGCGCCCGGTAGAGGACGGCCATGTCCTTCCAGGCGACGCCCTCGTTCTCATGCAGGTCGCGCAGCCGCTGGCTCACAAAGGCCGCCTGCACCGTGGGCGTGTCGAGCCGCACCAGCGCCGGCTTCATCCCCTGAGACGGACGCGCCGCCACCAGGTTCTTGGCAAACTGGCGCCGGTTGGCCGCGATCGATTCGTTGGCCAGCGCGAGAACCTCCGGCACGCTCCGGTAGTTGGTTTCGATCTTGTGGACCTGCGCGCCGGGGTGGCGCTCGGGGAATTTCAGGATGTTCTCAAAATTTGCGCCGCGCCACGAGTAGATCGACTGCGCGTCATCCCCCACCACCATGATGTTCCCGTGCCCGCCGGCCAGCAGCTCGATCATTTCCGACTGCAGGGCGTTGGTGTCCTGGTATTCGTCCACCAGGATGAACTGGAACTGCCGCTGGTAAAATTGCCGCACCCCGTCGTGGTCCCGCAACAGGGCGACGGTCAGCGCCAGCAGGTCGTCAAAATCCATGCTGTTGGCGTCCTTTTTGCGCTTGGTGTACAGACCGGCGACGCGCTGGATTTTTTCCGTCAGGTCCTCGAAATACCCGAACCGCCGCAGGATGATGTCCTCGATCGGGGTGCACGTATTGGTGGCCAGGCTGAGCAGGCCGCCGAGCGCCTGCGCCTTCGGAAACTCGCCATCGACCGGTTTTTTGCGGCCGCGCTTCGCGGTGCCGCCACCGTCGGCACCTCCTGCACCCCGCGCCACCCCGCTCTGGTCGATGACCGCCGTGAGCAGCTGCCGGGCGTCGTCCGAATCCAGAATGGAAAACTGGCGGCTGAACCCGAGGCGGTCAGCGTGCAACCGGAGCAGGCGGTTCCCGATCGAGTGAAAGGTCCCGCTCCAGAGGCCGGCCGCCTGGCCGGGCACCAGATGGTTGACCCGTTCGATCATTTCACGGGCCGCCTTGTTCGTGAAGGTGAGCAGCAGGATGTTCTCCGGAGCGATGGCATTGGCCAGCAAATACGCCACCCGGTACGTCAGCGTGCGCGTCTTCCCCGAACCCGCCCCGGCAATCACCAGCGCCTGCCCGGCCGCCGCCGTCACCGCCGCATACTGCTGGTCGTTGAGCTCGGCGCGGAAATCAATTTCCGCACCCGCTCCCGCGCCCGGCACGTCGGCGAGGGCGCCGGGGGCCCCGGTCGCGGAGGTGAGCGTGTAGGTGCGGGACATGACGGCCGACAGGTAGGTGGGCGCCGGCGCGCCGGGGCGCAACGGCTTTTCACCGGAAAAATGTCCTTTTCTCCGGCGCCGGGATGGTTAAAAGTTTAAAAAGATGACGGGTCGGGCGCAAAATGTATTGTCAATGTACTGGCGCACGCCTACAATGTAAACACATCCCGCCCTCTGTCCCGGTTCTGTCCACCCCGCACCCTCGGTTTTCCATGAAGCTTCAACCCTCACTTCATCGCCGGTCGGCCGGCCGCCGCCCCGGCTCCCAGGAAAAGGGCGTGGCCCTCATCACTGTTCTCGCGATCGTGCTCCTGATGACGGTGCTCGTCACGTCGTTCTTCACCATGTCGCGGAACGAGCTGACCACCGCGATCAAGGACTCGGAAAACCTCAAGGCCCGTTCCCTCGCTGACGCCGCCGTCAACATGGCCATTTCCCAGATCCGGGAAGGAACCACCCAGGTGAATACCGACGGCGGGTTCCTCGCGTGGTCCAGCCAGCCCGGGGCCATTCGCGTCTACCGCAACAACGGCCAGCTCCGCAGCATCATCAAACTCTACTCGGCCCGCCTCATGGCCGCCGATTCGCTCAACCAGCTCGCTTCGCAGGACGTGCGCAACGACTGGGACATGCAGCCGGACCAGTGGGTCGACATGAACGCCCCGTCGATCACCCCGAGCGCCAACGCGCCGGACGACCTCGACGAGGCGCTGCTCGTGTTCCCGATCGTCGACCCGCGTGCCATGCGCGCGAACAAAAAAGACTCCGTCGAAGGATTCAGCTACGAAAAACGCGGGATCAGCGGCGTGGTCACGCCGTCCGGCGGCAAAGCGAACGCCCAACGCCTGCCGATGCCGGTCCGCTGGATCTACCTGCTGGCCGACGGCACCTCCGGCGTGCTCAACAATGGCGGTGAATTCGACGCCTCCGAAGGCAGCGCCACCCCGTCCAAAGAAAACCCGATCGTCGGGCGCATCGGGTTCTGGACGGACGACGAAACATCCAAGATCAACCTGAATACGGCGTCCGAAGGCGTCCACTGGGACTCCCCGCGGGTCAGTACCGAGGAAGACCGGTGGCTCGGCGCCAGCCAGCCGCTCAACGGCGAATACCAACGCTATCCGGGCCACCCGGCCATGGTCTCGCTCAGCTCGGTCCTTTTCCCCAACAAACGCTTCAAGGCACTCATCTCCCATTCCCAGATGCCCCCGAAAGGCGGTGCCGTGGCCATGGACACCATGGACGAGGACGAGGTCCAGTCGATCTGGCGCATGTCGCCCTACATCTTCGGCGAAAAAGACAATACCACCACCAAGTCCAGCTCGTTCGGCGGTCGCCAGCGCCCGGCCGGTCTGTCCCAGAACCTCCCGGCCAATCCGACCCAGATCCGCACGCTCAAAGGCGAGCCGAATCCGAAACACCTGTACGCTTCCTATGACGATTATGTCATCGCGGCGACCTCTGACGCCGCCATCGGCGGGCAGGCCAAGGACGTCACCGTGCGCGAGCGCCGTGCGGTCAAGGACGACGCCCAGATCAAACTGCCGGTCGACCGCATCCAGCAGGGCCGGTTCTTCCTGACCACCCGCAGTTCGGCCCCGGAAATCACCCTCGGTGGCACCCCGAAAATCTGTCTCTGGCCGATGGCCGGATCCGAGGGCGGCTGGCGCGGGGTGGACCAGGAGCTGCTCAGTGAGCGGCAGGTCATCAGCGCTTCCTCGCCCTACAGCGTTTACGATGTATTGATCGCGTTCAATTCCCACCTGCGCCAAGGCCGCCAGGTCCGGCCGTACTACTTCCAGCGCCAGGACGTCGGCAGCCGCCACGCGGAATTCTACGACCGCTTCAGCGGCCGCAACAACACCATCTGGCGGTACATGGCCAACCAGATGGTCGAACCGATCGTCGGGTTCACCGTCAATACCGACAACCGGCTCGGCACGTTCCGCAACTTCGGCGCCAAATACGGCGGCGGTCAGCTCGACGACATCAACGCCATCGCCTCGCTGATGATCGACTACATCCGCAACCAGAACCTCACCGACGGCAATATCAATTCCTCCAACTGGTACGTGCAATCAGGCGTCTGGGGCCAGGTCACCCCGATCTGCATGTGCGGCGGTGCCGGCCCGCACTCGGCCACTTGGTCGTTCTCGACCCGTCCGTTCCCCAAGGGCGTCGGCCGCTTCCTCACCATCACCGAGATCGCCCTTGCCATCGGCCTGCGCAACAAGGTGCCGTCCGGCGTCGCCAGCATCCCGGCCGGTGCGTTCTTCGGTGACAACCAGCAGCAGGCGCAGACGCTCGGCACTTCGTTCGACCACTACGAGGTCGAGGTCGCCGTGCTCCTCGAAGGATTTTCCGCGGCCCACGGCTGGGGTGAATACCGCCCCCGCGCCGCCTTCGCCCTCGCCGGTTTCGACGGCCCGACCAAAATGAGCGAGCGCCGCCCGAATACCAACGCCAACGGCACCGCTCAGGACATCTCCATCGGCGACATGGAATTGAGCGGCAAACGCCTCGCCTTCCCGTCCAACGGGGCCAACCGGTCGACCGCGCTCGCCGACCAGACGATGCCTCCGGACAACTGGATCGGCTGGGGCGGCACGCTCGGCACCCGGTTCACCAGCCGCCTCATCGCCTTCAAGCCGCTGCTCTGGTCGCTGGCTCCCGGCGAAGCCGCTCCGGCCTTCCGCTTCTCCGGCTCCCCCAACAACCCGTCGCAGAGCCACCTCCGCCTGATCATTTCCGACACCAGCTCCATTCCCGACGTCACCGCCGGCGTGGACACGGGCAACCTCATCCAGTTCATCCCGATCGCTTTCCCGGAAATCCTGCGCGCCCCGTTCAACCTGCCGTTCAACGACCCGACTCCGGTGCCGTTCACCGACCCGCCGGCTACCGGCGGTGCCGCCGCTGGCAAAGGCACCCGCATCAGCAAGGCGCGCGGCGCCAACGGCGAACTCTACGGCGAAAACGGCCTGATCGATCCGGCCTTTGACATCGTGCAGTCGCTGGTCCCGAACCACGGTGACTTCCGTCTCATCGCCGCCAAACGATGCGTCATGCAGGGCCAGGGCCGCGACGGCGAAAACAACAACGCCCGTGAGTACCCGACATTCGTGGCCCACCCGAATTACGGCCGCCTCCGCCTCGCCCACTCGCTCACCGAGCCGCATCCGGAACTCAACGAAAAGATCCGCGAAGCCACCCCCTACACCAGCCGCGAAGCCTTCAGCAGCGATGACGGGTATTTCGATGCCGATGGCCCACGCGCCGGGGGCGTGCGCCGGACCAACATCGACCTGAAACCGGCCTACCTGCCCGACTTCCCGATCAAGCCGTGGCTGGAACGCGCCCCGGTCATGGCCGTCTATCCGCTCAACACCCAGAACCTCGGCCGCGGCGCCATCGCCGGCGGGCGGACTCAACCGCTGGCCATGAGCGATGTCTTCAATAACACCCGCTACGACATCATCGGCAACGGGCGCTTCCAACGCGGCCCCGGCCGCCCCGACAAAACCGGCGACTTCGACAACGGCGTCGGCCCGGCCATGGACGGCCCGTACTCCGGTCGCGGTGACGACGGTGACGTGGTCGCCGCCGGCTCCAGCAACGGCTGGCCGTACTTCCAGCAGCTCAACGGCCGCGACCGCGGCACGGCGGCCCCCAAGGTCAACGCCGCCATGTTCTCGCCCAACCGCGTGATCGCGTCGCCGGGCGTCTTCGGCTCGCTGCCGACCGGGGTGCAGACGAATGTCCCGTGGCAGACGCTCCTCTTCCGTCCGGACCTCGAACTGCTGCGCCCCGGCGCTCAGATCGACCTCCAGGAACAGCATTACGGGTCCCGCTTCCCGCGCGACCACCTGATGATGGACCTCTTCTGGATGCCGGTGGTCCAGCCGTACGCCATCAGCGAACCGTTTGAGACGAAAGGCAAGATCAACATGAATTACCAGATCCTGCCGTTCACCAACATCAAGCGGGCCACCGCCCTGCACGCGCTCTTCAAGGCGGAAAAACTCCTCGCCATTCCGGACGAGCGCACCGACGACTACAAAAAAGCCGACATGACCGGCGGCAAGAACGGCACGTTCCAGATCGCCGACGTCGGCGGCCAGCCCGCCATGTTCCGGCACTTCATCGACGCCGAAGCCACCCTGAAACAATGGGAAGACCGCTTCAACGGCGTCTACCCGCGCGGCACGCCGACCTCGTGGAAACCCGGTGCCTTCATTTCGCCCACCGAAATCTGCGACCAGTGGCTCGTGCCTCAGGGGTACTCGATGGAGGACATGTACAACTTCTGGATGACTCACCGCCAGACCGGTGACAACACCAAGGAGCGTCCCTACGTGAACCTCTACCCGCGCCTCACCACCCGCTCGAATACCTACCGCGTGCACGTGGTGGCCCAGGCGCTCCGCAAAAACCTCCGCAGCGACCCCAAAACCTTCAACCCGCTCTTCGGCGATCAGGTCATGGCCGAATACCGCGGGTCCTACCTCATCGAGCGGTCCATCGACCCGACCGACCCCGATATCCCGGATTACGCCCAGCTCATCCGCGACAACCCGGGTGCCGACTACACCCCGCTCGACACCTACTACTACTACCGCATCAGCCAGGTCAAACAGTTCGTCCGCTGACCCAAGCCGCAAACCGGCAACGACCATCCCGGGCGCGCTTCGCGAGAGGCCGCGGTATGAGGTGGGGCGCGACCTCCCGGGCGCGCCGGCGGAGAGGACTTCCCGCCTCCACGGACCACCCCTCTCCTCAAGC
>JALRGF010000369.1 GCA_023253495.1 Verrucomicrobiales bacterium | reverse complement strand
GTGCCGGAAGTTTCCGCATACTCCCATTCTTTGCCTTCGGTCGCTTTACCGCCTTCGACATCGACAGCGAAGTACCGGTCCATGCGGATCCAGTTCATGTCGCGGCCGATGATGACCTGGCGTTTGCCGACGGTCGGGATGTTGTTTTCCGACTGGCAGGCGAGCGAACAGCTGTTGCAGCCGATGCAGGCGTTCAGGTCGATGACCATGCCCCACTGGTGCTGGGTGTCCCAGAGGTGCGGGGTGGTGCCGAAGAGGCCTCCGGTGGCACCGTACTGGCCCTGACGGCCCTCCGGTTTGTAAAAAGTATAGTCCGGAGGGATGTGGCTGTCCATGCCCTCGGTGGTGGCGAAGTCGGGAGTTTTCTCGAAGCGTTCGGTGGTGCCTTCGCGGATGAGCTCGCGCCCGTACATCGTGTGATGTTCCTGGGTGGTGGCGAGGGGGACCTTTTTGCCGGTCACGGCGACCTTGGCGCCGCTGAGCCAGTAGGTGGCGGCGGTGGCGCGGAGCGGATAGGCATTGACTCCGGTGCCTTCGCCGACGCGACCGGGGCCGGCGGGGCCTTTGCCTTCCTGACCGTAACCGAGGGCCAGAGTGATGGCGTGGTCGGCGTGGCCCGGGGAAACGATCACCGGCACGGTGACCGACTGGCCCCCGACTTCAATCGTCAGGGTCTCGGCTTCGTCGCGGAGGTATTTGTTCAGGCCGAGTTCGGTGGCGGTGCGCACGCTGACCAGCGCGGCATTGTCCCACGTGACCTTGGAAATGCTGTCGGGCATTTCCTGCAGCCAGGCGTTGTTGATGTAGCGACCGTCCCAGAGCTTGGAATCAGGCACCAGAGTGAGCTCAAAGGCATCCTTGCCCGGAGCGGCCGTGTCCTTGAACCCGCTGGCCAGAAGGCGGGCGGCCGGAAACTGGAGGGCTCCGGAGAAGGCAGGCCATTTGGTACCCGCAACCAGGCCGTCGCGCAGAGCGGTGCTCCAGGCGACATCGACCTCTCCCTGAACGAGGCTGGCAAAGGTTTCGCGCACCGCGAGGTAGCCGGGATCCTTCGATTCCTCGGGGGTGGCGCCATTCATGGGCGCCGCCGGAGCCGGGGCCTCGACCGTCACCGCCAGCGGGCCGTCGGCGGCCAGCATGGAAAGAAATTCAAGATCCGAAACCCCGCCAAACAGCGGCTGGATCATCGGCTGCACCACCGAATAGACGCCGCTCATCGAGCGCACGTCGCCCCATTGTTCGAGGTAATGGGTGCCGGGGACCAACCAGGTGGCCGCCCGCGCCGTCGCGGTGCGGTCGCGGAATCCGACGTGGATGACGGTCGGGATGGTTTTCTGCAGCTCCGCCCATTTCAGCGAGGCCGGGGCGTCGTAGCACGGGTCGGCCGCGGTGACGAGGGCGAGGGTGGTGACGGAGCCGCCCGCGACGGCCCCAGCGAGGTCGGCCAGGGTGCCGGCCGGCGCGCTCTGGCTCTGCTGAAGCTCGATCGGGGGGACCGGTTTCCCTTCCGCAGGCGCGAAGGCGCCGAGGGTGAGGTTGATGGCGGCGACGAGAGCGTGCACTTCGGCCGGCTGCTGCGGGCCGGCGAGAACCATGGCTTTGCCCCCCTTGCCGGCGGCGAGGTCCTTGGCGGTCTCGGTTATGAACGCCTCGTAATCGGCGCGCGGCTGGTAGGTGCCGGTGAGCGGGACGGCGGCGGCGGCCTGTTCGAGCGCGGTGTCACCGGTTTCCTTGGCCAGGGCCCTGGCCAGAGCGACCGCCACCTTCATGATCTGGCTGGCATGCACGCGCAGACGGTGGTCGGCCATGCCGCCGGTCAGCGAGTAGCGGCTTTCGAAGACATACAGACGGTTCATCGGGTCCCCCGGCTTCATCGCGCGGCGCCCGCTCATGAACCGCGAAACACTGCCCGCTTTCGGACGATGCAGATCGAGAAAATCACAGTCCAGCGAGACAATCTTCTCGCAGACGCTGAAATGCGGCACCGGCACCACTCCGGGACCGAACAGTTTCTCGGCCGCCACCCGCGCGCCGTCAAAATCAAGCGCCTCATAACGATAGACCTTCGCCTTCGGATACGCCGCCGTCACTTTCGCAAGCAGGCGGTCACGGGTCGGCGAGGCGACCGCATCCACCAGCAGCGCCAGCCCCTGGCCGCCGTCGGCCGCCAGCGTCGCCTTGTGCGCGTCGAGAAATTTCAGGAATTCCTCCCGGGTCGCCTTGCGGCCGCCCTGCCGGAAATCGCGGGCCCGGTCCGGATCATACAGATCGAGCACCGAGGCCTGGGCAAAACCGTCGACCGACCCGTTGCTTTCGGGGTGCAGGCTGTTGCCCTGCACGTGGGTCGGGCGGCCCTCATATGTGGTGACGACCAGCGGAGTGCAGCCGCCCGCCTTCGGCATGGCCGTCGCGTAGTACAGCGCCTTGCCGGGAATCACCCATTCGACATTTTTCGAGTACGGCAGGATCCGCGCTTCCGGGCGGCGGCACGACGCGAGGCCGAAGCCGGCCATCGAGGTCGCCGCTCCCATGAGCTTCATGAAGTCGCGACGCGACTGCCCGGCATCCGCCTCATCAGCCATCATGGCCGCCCCCTGGGGGAATTCGCGCGCCATCCACTCCCGGAATTCGGGCGTGTCGTCCAGTTCCCCCAGACTGCGGAAATATTTCCGGCCGCTCGGCGGCTCGGCAGGGTGCTCCCAATGGCGTTTGCTCATCGAATGAGTGAGAATGAAGGGTGGAAAAGCAGAGGCGGCACCACCAGCGGCCCGCCGGGACATGGGGATCAACGATGACAGGCGCCGCAGGACTCGGGCGGGTGAACATTCCAGGCTTTTTTGAGCTTCTCGCCCAGGCTCTGACGGTCCACGTCCTCCGGGTTCCAGCCGAGGTTGGTCACCTGGTCGAGCGGGCGCAGCTTCGGCTCCGGATTGCGGTGGCAATCAAGACACCAGCTCATCGACAATGATTGGTCATGGCGCACCGTGGTCATCTCGTCCACGCGGCCGTGACACTCGACACACGACACCCCGCGGTTCACGTGCACCGAATGATTGAAATACGCATAGTCCGGCACCTTGTGCACCTTCACCCACGGAATCGCCTCCCCAGTCTCCATGCTCTCCACCACCTTCGCCAGATTCGGGCTGTCCTTCTTCACATGCTGGTGACAGTTCCAGCACGTCTGCGTCGCCGGAACATTCGCATGACCGGACTCCTCCACAAAACTGTGACAATACCGGCAATCCATACCCAGCTGCCCGGCATGAATCTTGTGGCTGAACGGCACCGGCTGGCTCGGCGCGTACCCGACCCGCGTGTACTTCGGCGTGAAATAATACGTCACCCCGGCCGTCAACACCCCCCCGATCGTGAGCACCCCCACGATCACCCAGAGCGGCAACATGTTGCTCCAACGAGGAAAAAAATTAGCCATGGCAGATAAAATCAGGACCGCCGGTCAGGGCGACCAGCCGGAGGATGCGACTTTGTGAAATTTTTCACAAGCCCACAAGTGAAATTTTCAATTGGCGGCAATTCGGTTGCCCGGAGCGGGTGCGGAAGCGGCTCGTGCGGGTGGCCGCGATCCGATCAGGGATGGTCCGGTCCATCCTGTGGGAGACCCTTGCAAAAGACCCTGATCCGGGCAAGGGAAAAAACTAGCGGAGATCGGGGAAGCGAGCCTGGCGGCGTGGACAGAGACGGCGACCGGGTCAGGCGCGGAGTGGTTTTCCGGAGCGGCCGTCCCGTCTCCGGACCCCGCAACCCCGCACCCGTTCGGGGTGGCCCGGATCGCTCCGGCTTTTCCGAAGATGCTTGCCAAAATCCCGCCTGCCGGAGAAACACTCATCCATGCTGGGCCGTCCTCATCTCGGGGCGACTTGGGATCCACCCCGCCAGCCGCTCTTTCTCCATTCAAGCCACGCCCACGCCATGGAAGTTTCCCAGCCAAGCGCCCTTCTCTGCCGGGGTGGCATCTGCCGGCCTGCCCCCAGGGCCCTCGCCACCTCCTCACATGGCCAACGCCCACGCCCCCGGCGCGCGCACTCGCAACGGAATTCCAACCGGCCCGCACGATCGTGGCCGCCGCGAATCCCGAACGGTTCGCGCATCGGCAGATTCCGCAGGGAGAGCCGCCCGTGGGACAAGTCGGATCCAGGGACCCGGGGCCGCCGGCTGGCCATCGGGCGAGCGCGGCTCGGTGCCGCCGTCCTGCTCATCAATCCGGCCCCCTGGGGCTGCCCATCCGACGTGGCGTCATGACGGCTGACCGACTCGACCGCCCGGTTTTTGTGGTCGGCTCACCGCGCTCGGGCACGACCCTGCTGCAGAACCTCCTCTGCCGGGACCCGCAGGTCTATCGACTGGGTCGCGAGAGCCGGTTCCTGTGGCATCGGCTTGGAGGGCAGGAGGTGACGGGACGGTTCCCGGGGCGGGAGCGCGTTGAGCGGGCCTATCTTTCTGAGCTGTACCGAGGCGACCGGTCTTGGAGCTCCGGGGAAACCCGCCGCTGGGCACTGCGCATGGCCAGCCAAGGCATGCCCGCGCAGTACCTCGACCTGCCCCACGACCTGCTCGACGAGTTGAGCGAGCGCGGGGTGGTCGGCCCGTTCGCATCGTCCGTGCAGACCGAGACGGCACCGTTCACGCTGCCACCGCTTGAGGCCACCTATGCGTCCGCGACGGTCGGCCGGGTGCGCATGGTCGACAAAGACACCGGGCACTGCTGGCGCCTGCCCGAACTGGCCGGGGCCTTCCCGGACGCGCGGTTCGTCTGTATTGTGCGCGACCCGGAGCCGGCCATGCGCAGCCTGATGGCAGGCTGGCGCCACCCGTCCTGGTTCTTCACGTATCGGCTCGACGCCGAGCTGCGCATTTCCGGATACAGCGACGAGTTCGAGTGGGGCCGCCACTGGTGGAATTTCAACCTGTTCCCCGGCCACGAACAACTCATCAATGCCTCCCTCGCCCAGGTCTGTGCCGAACAATGGGCAGCCGCGATCCGTCCGGTGGTCGAACACGGCCTGCCCCTGGCGGATCAGGGTCGCGCGTTGTTCGTGCGGTTCGAGAACCTCGTCGCGGATCCGCATGCGACGCTCACCCGCATCGCCCGGTTCACCGGCCTGGACGTCGAGACGGTCGCCGGCAACGGCCTGGAAAAATCATACATGTCCATGGCCCGCAACACATGGGACCCGGGCGGGGCGGAGCGGCAACTCGCCGAACTGGCCGCGCAGGCCCGGCGCGAACTGGCCCCCGTGGAGGGACTGCTGCGCTAGCCCGGGTTCCGCATTTCGGGAGATCCTTCCTTTCCGGCGACCCCTCCGGCAGGGTCCGCGGGGGGCTGCGTGTTCCGATCTCCCATCTGGAGGCGGCGGCCGATCTTTTCCTGATGAAAAGGACAATGTCGCCTGTCCCTTTGCGGAAAAAGCGGATAAGCTGAGCGATTTCATGGACGATTCCGACTCCCTTGTGGCGCCTGCCGGTCCGCTGGAGCTGCTGGCTCCGGCGGGGAACTGGGAGTGTGCGCGGGCGGCGGTGGCCCATGGTGCGGATGCGATTTATTTCGGGCTGCAGCGGTTCAATGCGCGTCTGCGGGCGGACAATTTCACGGAGAGCGACCTGCCGGAGCTGATGGTTTTTCTGCACCGGCACGGGGTGCGCGGGTTTGTGGCGATGAACACGCTGGTTTTCACCGGCGAGCTGGAGGCGGCGGCCGACCAGTTGCGGGTGCTGGAAGCGGCCGGCGTGGACGCCATCATTGTTCAGGACATCGGGCTGGTGCGCCTGGCCCGGCGGGTCGCCCCGCGCCTGGAAATCCACGCCAGCACCCAGATGACGCTGACCTCGCCGGAGGGGTTGCGATTTGTCGATGAGGCGCTGGGACTGGACCGGGCGGTGCTGGCCCGGGAACTGAGCCTGCGCGAACTGAAGAAATTCGGAGCGGCCGCGCCCGTGGCTGGCGGCGACCCCGGAACGGATGCCCGCGCGGTGCCGCTGGAGGTTTTTGTGCACGGGGCGTTGTGTGTCGCCTATTCCGGCCAGTGCCTGACCAGCGAGGCGCTCGGGCAGCGGAGCGCCAACCGCGGCGAGTGTGCGCAGGCCTGCCGGATGCCGTACCAGCTGGTGGTGGACGGTGAGACCCGCGATCTGGGCGACCGGCGGTATCTGCTCTCGCCGCAGGACCTGGCGGCGCTGGCGGAGATTCCTGACCTGATCCGGCTGGGCGTGCGCAGTTTCAAAATCGAGGGCCGCCTGAAGACGCCGGAATACGTGGCGGCGGTGACGCGTGCGTATCGCGCGGCCATCGACCGTGCCTCGGCGGATCCGTCAACCGCGGCAACGGAGGCGGTGGCTGCGCCGGTGGCATCGCCGGCCGCGCCGGCCGCACCGGCCCGCCCGCCCGGGGCCCGGGCGGCGGCGGATCCGACGTGGTACGAGCTGGAAATGGCCTTTTCGCGCGGGCTGTCGTCCGGCTGGATGCACGGGGTGAACCACCAGGAGCTGGTGCACGCGCGGTACGGCAAAAAGCGTGGCGCGTTTCTTGGCACGGTCGTGCGCACCGGACCGGACCATGTGGAGGTGGCGCTGGCCGGTCCGGTGGCTGCCGGAGATGGCGTCGTCTTTGAAAACCCGGCGGACACCGACCGGGAAATGGGGGGACGCGTGCTCCGGCTGGAGGGGGCCCGCCTGTTCTTCGACCGCCGCGCCCGGGTCGATCCGGCACGCCTCGCCCCCGGAACCCGCGTCTTCAAGACCGACGACCCGCGCCTCAATGCCGAGCTGCGCTCGACCTGGGCCGGCGTCGGCAGTGCACCCGGCCGGGTGCCGCTGCATTTGCGGCTCACCGGGTCGGTGGACCACCCGCTGTGCCTGGAAGCCACCGCTGATTTTCCCAACGGGGTGCGCGGGCGGGTGACCGTCCGGTCCGTCCTGCCGCTGGCCGCGGCGCGCACCCGGCCGCTGACCGCCGCGGTGGCCGGTGATCAGTTGTCGCGACTCGGTGGCACCCCGTACCACCTTGCCGGTGTGTGTTTCGAGGTCGGCGAGGGAGCAATGCTCCCGCTCAGCGAACTCAACCGGCTGCGCCGCGAAGTGGTCGACCGGCTGCCGCCGGCGTGGGGAGCGCCGGGGCCGCGGGAGCGGTCGGAGGCGGCGGATGAGGCCTGGCCACCGGACACCCTTGATCCGTCCTCCGTCTCCCCTTCCCTGACCGTGCTGTGCCGCTCCCTGGAGCAGCTGGAGGCCGCCCTCGCCTGCGGGGTGGAAACGGTTTACGCTGATTTCGAGGATATCCGCCGTGGCCGGGAGGCGGTGGCGGTGGTGCGGGCGGCCGGCGCCCGCGGGGGCCGGCCGGCGTCGATTCTGCTGGCCACCCCGCGCATTCAGAAGGCGGGCGAAGAAGGATATTTCAAGCTGATCGAGCGGGCCGAGCCGGATGGCGTGCTCATCCGCAATCTCGGGGCGATCCGGTATTTTGCCGACCGTCCGCATCTGGCGCGCATCGGCGATTTTTCCCTCAACGTGGCCAATCCGCTGGCCGCGGCCTTTTTCATCACGCACGGACTGCAGCGGCTGACCGTCAGCTACGACCTGAACATCAAGCAGGTCCTGGACCTCTTGCGGGCCGCGCCGCCGCCGTGGTTCGAGCTCACGCTGCACCAGCACATGCCGATGTTTCACATGGAGCATTGTGTCTTCGCCGCCTTCATGAGCCAGGGACGCGACTACACCGACTGCGGCCGCCCGTGCGAAAAACACCGGGTCGAGCTGCGCGACCGCGTCGGCCAGCTCCACCCGCTGCTCGCCGACGTCGGGTGCCGCAACACACTTTTCCGCGGACAGGCCCAGACCGGGGCACGGTTCTACCGCGACCTGCGCGCCACCGGGCTGTCCCGTTTCCGCGTCGAACTGCTGCGCGAATCCGCCGCCGAGACCGCAGCCATCGTGACCGCCTATCAGCGGCTGCTCGCCGGGGAGGAAGATGGCGGCACCCTCTGGCGCTCGCTGCACGCCACCAGCCAGCTCGGAGTGACCGAGGGCACGCTCACCGGGTAGCCGCGCGCCGCCGCCTCAGAACCGCGCGAACCCCTGAAATTCCTCGAAGCGCTCGGCGATGTCAGCGAGGGTCAGCGACTCCAGACGATCGGTGCTGAAACTCTCGCAGTTGTAACTCGCCATGACCGTGCCGTACACGACGGCGCGGGCGAGGTCGGAGAACTCGAATTCCGCCTTGCCGAGGCTGGCGAGATGACCGGCGATGCCTCCGGCAAAGCTGTCGCCGGCCCCCGTCGGGTCGTGCACCTCGTGGAGCGGGTAGGCGCCGGCGGAGAAGAACTTCCCGCCGCGCCCGAAGAGCAGGGCCCCGTGCTCGCCTTTTTTGATGACGACGTGGCGCGGCCCGAGCTCGAGCAACCGGTGGCCGGCGGTGATGATGTTTTTCGTCTCCATGAACTGCCGGGCCTCGCTGTCGTTGATGACAAACAGATCCGTCTTCCGCAGCACCTCGAGCAGCCGGTCGCGCGCGATGCTCACCCACAGGTCCATCGAGTCCGACACCACAAAGGCCGGCTTCTCGACCTGCGCCAGCGTGTCCAACTGGTTGTCCGGGCTGCAGTTGGCAAGCAGGACGAGCTCCGCCGCCCGCGCCTCCGGCCCCAGCTTCGGCTGAAAAGATTCCAGCACATTCAATGCCACCGACCGCGTCTCCCGCTGGTTCATGTCGTCAAAATACTCCCCGGACCAGCGGAACGATTCACCGTCGACCACCTCGATGCTGCCGGTCCCGATCCGGCGGGAGGCGAACATGTCGAGGTAGCGCGCCGGAAAATCGCGGCCGACAATGCTCACCAGCTCGACCGGTGAAAAATAACTCGCGCTCAGGGCGGCATAGGCCGCGGAGCCGCCCAGCTGATCGACGCGCGTCGCCTCCGGGGTGGTGACGGTGTCGAGCGCGATGGTACCTACGGTGATGACAGTCATGGAAACAGGATGATGCGGGGAAACGGAAGGAACGGGCGACGGAAGGGACGCGGGCGATACAACCACGGGCCACGGTCCGCGCAACGGGTTTCCCCGCGCCGCGCCTCCGCGCCTTCAT
>JALRGF010000368.1 GCA_023253495.1 Verrucomicrobiales bacterium | reverse complement strand
AGCCATCCGACCTCGTAGGGGTCGCTTTTGACGAGGCAGGCGTCGGCGACGAGGGCCGGATTGAGCCCTTCGAAGGACCCGTGCATGACTGAGAAGACGCTGGCAGCGGCCTTGAATCCTTCGACGGTGCCGATTTCCTGTCCCGGCTCGACGGGGGCGCCGTGGGGGACGGAGAAGCGGGCTTCGACCAGTTCACCGAGCATGCGGGTGGCGAACTTGGTGAAGCCGACGCGCCAGAAGGCGGGGTCGTCCGGATCGGGGGCCATCCAGTAATGTGACCGCGAGTAGCGGTAGTCCTTCGGGAAGCGGGCCGAGAAGCGGGCGTGTTTGAAGCGGAGAAATTCCATGGTGGCGGGGTGGGCCCCGGAGGCATAGATGAACCGGCATGGAGGAAATTGCCAACGACCATGTGGCCCGATTTGGCGGACTGGCGCGATTGTACGGCGCGGCCGCGCTGCCGCGGCTGGCGGCGGCGCATGTGGGTGTGATCGGGGTCGGCGGGGTGGGATCGTGGACGGTGGAAGCGTTGGCGCGATCCGGGGTCGGCCGGCTGACGCTGATCGATCTGGACGATGTGTGCCTGACCAACGTCAACCGCCAGCTCCCGGCGCTCGACGGCACGGTGGGGCGACCGAAGGTCGAGGTGCTGGCCGAGAGGGTGCGGTTGATTCATCCCGGGTGCGAGGTGGTGGTGCGGGCGGAATTTTTCACGGTGGCCACGGCGGCACAGTTGCTGGCGCCGGGTTATGATTTTGTGGTGGACGCGGTCGACCGCATGTCGGTCAAAGCGCTGATCATAGCGGGATGCCAGGAGCGCGGGTACCCGGTGGTGACCTGCGGTTCGGCGGGCGGGCGGAAAGACCCCGGGGCGGTGCGGGTCGATGATCTGGGGCGGGCCGGGCACGATGAGCTGCTGCGGCAGGTGCGGCGGCGGCTGCGTCGCGAGCACGGGTATGCGCGCGGCGAGAACCAGATTTACAGGGTGCCGTCGGTGTTTTCGCCGGAGCCGCCGGTCTTTCCGCAGCCGGATGGCACGTGCGGGTTCGGGCGGCCGGAGGAGGCGGCCGGGGTGCGTCTTGATTGTGCCGGCGGGTATGGTGCGGCGAGTTTTGTCACCGGGGTTTTCGGGTTGCTGGCGGCCGGGGTGGTGGTCGGGCGGCTGGCCGGTGGTGGAAAGTGAAAAAATCCACTTGGCAAGCGGCCGGCCCGTGGTAGCCATACGACCCCTGACGCGCGAGCGGGTATGGGGGAACAAGGATCCGGGGCGTTAGCTCAGTTGGTAGAGCACCACAATGGCATTGTGGGGGTCAGGAGTTCGAATCTCCTACGCTCCACCACTTCGGCACTGCGGAAGTGGGGAATCGCCGGACGTCCGGAGTTGCAAAGCACGTGGTCGGGGTGATGGCTTTGCGGGACTGACGTTTGGGGCACGCCTCCTCGCGGCGCGGAGGTCTTCAGCTCAGATTGCTGTGGCCACCGATTGACGCGGCGGCGGGGGTCGCTTATCGGAAATCTTCGTTTTTTTACCTCATTGTGTGAGGGCCGTTCCCGGCTCTGAATTCTCATGAAACTGACCATTATTGGTTCCGGCTATGTCGGACTGACCACCGGCGCGTGTTTCGCGAAGGTTGGCCATCACGTCATGTGCGTGGACAGCAACCCGAAGAAGATCGAAACCCTGCTGGCCGGGCAGATTCCCATTTATGAGCCGGGGCTGGAGGAAATCGTGAAGCAGAACACGGCGAGCGGCCGTCTGAAGTTCACGACGAGCACCGAGGAGGGGGTGGATTTCGGGGAGATTGTGTTCATTGCCGTGCCGACGCCGCCGAATCCGGATGGCAGTGTGGACCTGCGTTATGTGGAGAAGGTGGCGCGCGACATTGCGGCGGTCATCAAGGGGTACAAGGTGATCGTGGACAAGAGCACGGTGCCGGTGAAGACGGGGGAGAAAGTGGCGGACACGATCCGGAGGTATGCGCCGTCGGTGGAATTTGATGTCGTCAGCAACCCGGAGTTCCTGAGGGAGGGTTCGGCGGTGGCGGACCTGCTGGATCCCGACCGCATCGTCATCGGGGCGAACAGCCCGCGGGCGATCGCGAAGATGCAGGAGCTGTATGCGCCGTTTGTCGCGCCGGTGCTGGTGACCGACATCAACAGTGCCGAGCTGATCAAACACGCGGCGAACAGTTTTCTGGCGCTGAAGATCTCGTACATCAACCATCTCTCGGCCATCTGTGATGCGGCCGGGGCGGATGTGGAGAAAGTGGCCGAGGGAATGGGCATGGACAAGCGCATCGGCCGGGCCTTCCTCAATGCCGGTCTGGGGTATGGCGGATCGTGTTTTCCGAAGGACCTCGCCGCCTTCACCACCATCAGCAATCAGCTTGGTGTGCCGTTCCACCTGCTCAGCGAGGTGCACAACATCAACACGGTGCAGCTCCAGCGGTTCATCAAGGCGATCCGGGACACGCTCTGGGTGCTCCAGGACAAGAAGCTGGCGGTGTGGGGGCTGAGTTTCAAGCCGCACACCGATGACGTGCGCAGTTCGGTGGCGGTCGAACTTGTCCGCCAGCTGGTGAGCGAAGGGGCCCGGGTCACGGCGACCGATCCGAAAGGCATGGAGAGTTTCCGCGAGTTCGAGCCGGAGCTGGCCGGGAAGATTGCGTTGGTTGACGATCCGCTGGCCGCGGTGGAGGGAGCCGAGGCGCTGGTCATCGCGACGGAATGGCCGGACTTCGCCGAGGTTGACCTGAACGAAGTCAAGAAGCGGCTGATAGCGCCGCTGGTCTTCGATGGTCGCAACCTGCTGGACCCCTGGACAATGAAGGAGCTCGGTTTCCAATACCACTGCATCGGCCGCAACAGCGCCGCCCGGTCGTGAGCCGCGACCGTGATTCCAAAGCGGGCGGCCGCGAAGACCGGGGGGGGCGCCCGGGCCGCGACGGTTCCGGGCCGCGCCCAAAAGGTGCCGGTGGCCGCGACGGCCGTCCTTCCGGACCCTTCCGGGGCCGGGAGGGTGAGCGGGCGCGTCCTCCGGGGGGCGGTGGGTTTCGCGGCGACCGGCCGTTCGGGCTGCCGCGTCCGCCGCGTCCGCCGGGGGCGTCCGGACCGCGAGGTGCGGAGCGCGGGCCGGGGCCTGGCCCCCGGGGTTTCGGGCCCCGTCCGCCGCAGCACGGCCCGCGCCCTGGTGGAGCCGGCGGCTATGGTCCCACGCGGCGTGACGCCCAGGGGTATGGCCGCGACGGCGGGCCGGGGGCGGGTGGGCGCCCGCCGTATCCACCGAAGGCGCCCGGTTTCGGCCGGCCGGGCGGGCGACCGCCGTTTGCAACGGGGCGGCCATCATTTTCCGGCGGGCGACCACCATTTCCGAATCCGCGACCGTATCCACCGGCCTCGCCGTTCCGGGAGGATCGGCGTGGGGATCGTGACCGTCCGGGGCGTGGGGGTCCTGGTGGCGATTTCCGCGGAGCAGGTCCGCGGCGTGGAGCGGGTGGCCCGCCGCGCCCGTCCGGACCGCCGCGTGACCGGGAAAAACCGGTGTCTCCCTTTGCCGCGGAGCTGCCGCAGACCGGGGTGGAGGCTGGTCCGGAGGCGGAGCGGGTGGCTGTGCCCAAGCCGAAGCCGGCGTCTCCTTCGCGTCCCCCGCGTCCCTCGCGTCCTTCAAATCCGCGGCGGGTGGCGGTGGATATTCTGCTGGAGTGGCAGGGGTCGGGCACCTATGCCGACGCGCTGCTGGCGACGGCCGACCAGAAGCACACCTTTGCCAACGCGTCGGACCGGGCGCTGCTGCAGGCGCTGGTGCTCGGGGTGTTGCGGCACAAGACGATGCTGGACATCTGGATTGCCGAGCTCAACCGCCGCGGGCGGCTGACGGATCCGGTGCGGTGGATTCTGCGGCTCGGTTTGTTTCAGCTGCTGAAGTTGGGGGTGGCCGAGCATGCGGCGGTCGACGAGTCGGTCAGCCTGACCTACGACGAGAAGCCGCTGGTCAACGCGATCCTGCGGCGGGCGATCGAGGAGAAGGATCATTTGCTGGCGATCGAGGAGGATGCGCCGATCCACGAGAGGTATTCGCTGCCGGATTTTCTGGTCGAGCGGTGGCGCTGGCTCTTTGGCGAGGACGGGATGCGGAAGCTGGTGGAGCTGATGGGACAGCCTTCCGAGACTTTTGTGCGCCTGAACCGGCTGAAGCCTTGGGACGAGGTGCCCGTCGGCCTGGTGCCGGTCGAGGGGGTGCCGGATTTTTTCCGGGCGGCGGACGTGCCGCGGGCTGCCTTGGAGGCGGGCCAGTGTTATGTGCAGGATCCTTCGACGTGGTTTGCCTGCGCAATGCTGGCGCCGGAGCCCGGGCAGACGGTGTTGGATGCGTGTGCGGCGCCGGGCGGCAAATCGGCGGTGCTGGCGCAGATGATGGAGAACCGCGGGCGGCTGGTGGCCACCGACACCAGCGCGCGGAGGCTCAAGCGTTTGAGCGAGAACCTGACGCGGCTCGGGGTGACCGCTGCCGAGTGCCGGGTGGTCGACTGGACGGCGGCGGACGTGCCGGACGACGGGGTGCGCTACGACCGGATTCTGCTGGATGTGCCGTGTTCGAACACCGGGGTGATGCGCCGACGGGTGGACGTGCGCTGGCGGGTGACCCCGGCGGTGGTCGCGGAAATGGTGGAGGTGCAGTGGCGCATTCTGGCCGCCACCATTCCGCGTCTGGCGCCCGGCGGTCGGTTGGTCTACAGCACGTGCAGCCTGGAGCCGTCGGAGAACGACGCCCAGGTTGACCGCGTGCTGG
>JALRGF010000357.1 GCA_023253495.1 Verrucomicrobiales bacterium | reverse complement strand
TCGTCACGGCACTGCCGGTCCCGCTGGTCGACCCGACCGCCCCATGCCCAAAAAAACCATCCGTGACCTCGAACTTGCCGGCCGCCGCGTGCTCGTGCGGGTCGACTTCAACGTGCCCCTCGACCACCAGTCGGGCACCGCCGTGGTCACCGACGACACCCGCATCCGGGAAAGCCTGCCCACCCTCAATTACCTGCGCGAACACGGTGCCAAGGTGATCCTGATGTCTCACCTCGGCCGTCCGAAAGGAAAACCGGCACCCGAATTCTCCCTGCGCCCGGTCGCCGAATACCTGCAATCACTCCTCGGCCAACCGGTCGCCTTCAGCCCGGAAGTCGTCGGCGAAGTGCCGGCCCGCATCATCGCCGGCCTGCAGAATGGCGATGTCGCCCTGCTCGAAAACGTCCGCTTCGAGGCCGGAGAGGAGAAAAACGACCCCGACCTCGCCGCCCGCCTCGCCTCGCTGGGCGACGTTTTCGTCAACGACGCCTTCGGCTCGGCCCACCGCGCCCACGCCTCCACCGCCGGCATCGCCGCCCACCTGCCGGCCGTCTCCGGCTTCCTGATGGAAAAGGAACTCGCGTTCATGCACGACGAACTCCAGTCGCCCGCGCGCCCGTTCGTGGTCATCCTCGGCGGTGCCAAGGTCAGCGACAAAATCAAGGTCATCGACCGCCTGCTCGAACAGGCCGACACCATACTCATCGGCGGCGGCATGGCCTACACCTTCAAACTCGCCCTCGGCCAGTCGATCGGCAAATCACTCTGCGAGCCGGATCTCGTCGATACCGCCAGAGCCGCCCTCGACAAAGCCCGCGCCCGCGGCGTGAAATTCCTCCTGCCGGTCGACAACATGATCGTCGAGCACCTCGACTTCGGCGCCAAAACAGTCAGTCCGGGGTGGTTCACCGAAATCGACGGCGGCATCCCCGACGGCTGGGAGGGGGTTGACATCGGCCCGGAAACCATCCGGCAGTACTGCGAGGAGGTCGCAGCCGCCCGGACCATCGTCTGGAACGGCCCGATGGGCGTCTTCGAAATCAAAGATTGCTCCCGGGGCACCTTCGCCATCGCCGAAGCCATTGCCGCCAATACCGGATGCCGGTCGATCATCGGCGGCGGCGACAGCGTGAAAGCCGTCAAACGCGCCGGCGTGGCCGACAAGGTCACGTTCATTTCCACCGGCGGCGGCGCCAGCCTCGAACTGCTCGAAGGCAAGGAGCTGCCCGGGGTGGCAGCCCTGCTCGACGCCTGATGCCAATGCCGGTTGCCGTGGCCCCGAATCTGCTTAATTTCACTGCCTCATTTCATGTCCAAGCCTCGCAAACCGATTGTCGCCGCCAACTGGAAGATGTTCAAAACGCCGTCGGAAACGGCGGACTTCTTCAGGACGTTCCTGCCTGTGCTCGGCACCCTCGACGGCGTCGATGTCGTCATCGCCCCGCCCTTCCCCTGCCTGCCGGCCGCCAGCGAGCACGCCGGCAAAAGCATCGTCCGCATCGCCGCGCAAAACATGCACCCGGAGGCCAGCGGCGCCTTCACCGGTGAGGTCAGCGCCATCATGCTGCGCGAGTTGTACGTCACCTATGTCATCATCGGCCACAGCGAGCGCCGCACTCTTTTTGGGGAATCTGACGCTTTCATCAACCGCAAGGTGCTCACCGCTCACGCCTCCAACCTCCGGCCGATCCTCTGCATCGGCGAAACCCTCGAGGAACGCGACGCCGGACACATTCACGACGTCCTCCGCCGCCAGCTCACCGCCGGCCTGGCCGGTATCAACGCCGAGCAGGCCATCGAAACCGTGCTCGCCTACGAGCCGGTCTGGGCCATCGGCACCGGCCGCACCGCCACCGCCGCGCAGGCTCAGGAAGCCCATGCCTTCATCCGGTCGGTCCTCGAATCTCTGTACGACGCCGCCACCGCCCGCCGCATCCGCATCCAGTACGGGGGCAGCGTGAAACCGAACAACGCCGCCGAATTGAGCGCGCAGGCGGACGTCGACGGCTTCCTCGTCGGCGGCGCCAGCCTGGAAAGCGGCAGCTTCTACGAAATCATCCGCGCCACCGTGCATTCCTCCCTCGAAGGATGAAGCACCGGAATTTTCCGGCCCGCCACCCCTCTGGCACGCCCCGTGCAGTCACGGCGCGTCCCTGATCATGGTCTCCCGTCAACGCGCCCGCCCCCACCCGCAGCCCGGACGTCTCGTCGTCGGCATCGCCCTCGACCTGGTCTGCAAAATGTTCGCTCTCACCGGCCTCATCGCCCTCGGCCTCGCCCTCGGCCGCGCCCGGAGCCTGACCGACTGGAGCGATGCCGACCACTCCTGGGGCCTGCTCTTTCTCGCCGCCCTGGCCGCGTATATTCTCTGCGCCGCCTGGCGTTCGTACCACGGCCGCCGCACCCTCTGCAGCCTCTGCCGCGGTCCCGTCTTCCACGTGCAGCGCAGCGCCAAAAGCCGCCACGCCACCAAATGGCCCGGCCTCGGCTACCGCACCAGCATCGTCCTCAGCCTCTTCTTCACCGGCCGTTACCAGTGCATGTACTGCGGCACCCCGTTCCGGTTGAAAAAATAACCGCATCCGCCGGCCCCCGCTCACCTTCCGCCGGCGGGCCCGCGAAATAATGCTGGCCGCCGGGCCGCGGCACCGCATCCTCAGAAAGATGGCCGACGATACGCCAGCCTCGCTTGCCGAACGCCTGCGCCGCCTCGAGGTCGATCCCAAGGACCTCGAGGAATCTTTCCTGCGCGGGTCCGGTCCGGGCGGGCAGAAAATCAACAAGACATCGTCCACCGTGCGTCTCGTCCACCGCCCGACCGGCGTGGAAGTCCGCTGTCAGGACGAACGCAGCCAGGCTCAGAACCGCCTGACCGCCCTCGAACGGCTCTGCGAGGCCCTCGAAAACCGCCGCCAGGCCGAGGCCGCCGCCCGGCAGGCCGCCAGGGAAAAAGAACGGCGCCGCCACCGCCCGAAACCGCCGCGCGTCAAACGCCGCATGCTCGAAGACAAACGACGCCGCGGCCAGACCAAGGCCGGCCGCCGCACCCCCGGTACGGAATAGACCGCCACCGCGTCTTCGTTTGCACCACCGATCCGCCGCCCCACTGTCACCCATGTCCATCAACAAAAAACGGTCGTTGCTCGCGCTGGCTCTCGCCGGAGTGCTGCTCGCCGGCGTCTGGTGGCACCTGACCCGCCACGTCCTCCCGGGCATGCAGCGCGAAGGCAACCGCACCGTGGCGGCCCGCGCCGCCGCCGCCTTCGAGGAATATTACGCCGACCACCAACGCTGGCCGGTCGGGCCGCCCGCGGAAATCTTCCACCGGCTCGCCGGACGCACCGAAGACCAGCTGGCCGAATGGCGCGCCGCCAAAGCCCGCACCCTCATCCAGCCCGACCAGCCTGCCGAAACCATCCGCCGCGAACAAACCATCCCGGTCAAGAACCACCTCCGCAACCACAGCGTCAAAACCGACAGCGACGAACTCGTCGACGCCTGGTCGCATTCCCTCCAGTTTGACCTGCCCGCCGACGGCTCGCGCCCGGCCACTGTCACGTCGATCGGACCGGACGGCCGACTCGGCACCGCCGACGACCTCACCGTCACCCTCACCCCGTCCCCGCGCCGCATGACACCGACGGTCGCCATGTTCGAGGCCGTCACCCACAAACGCCGCGAACAGGAATTCCGCGCCGCTGAACAGGCGATGCGCAAGGCGAAACGCGAGGCCGCCCGCCAGGCCGCCGCCGCCGCCCGCCAGGCCCCCTGATCGCCCGCCTCATGCACTCCTACCTGGACCTTCTCCGCCACGTCCTGGCCCACGGCGAACGCCGCGAGGACCGCACCGGCGTGGGCACCCTCGGCGTCTTCGGCGCCCAGACCCGCCACGACCTCAGCCGGGGGTTTCCCCTGCTCACCACCAAAAAACTCCACACCCGCTCCATCATCCACGAACTCCTGTGGTTCCTCCGCGGCGATACCAATGTGCGCTATCTGCGCGAAAACGGCGTCACCATCTGGGACGAGTGGGCCGACGCCGAAGGCGAACTTGGGCCCGTCTATGGCCGCCAGTGGCGCTCCTGGGCCGCGCCGGACGGCCGGGTCATCGACCAGATGGCCGCCCTGGTGG
>JALRGF010000335.1 GCA_023253495.1 Verrucomicrobiales bacterium | reverse complement strand
TGGCGGTGCGGGGGGCCACGATCCAGGTCACCGGGTGATCGATGACCTGGCCGGCCATCTGGCGGGCTTCGAGGTCAAGCGGATCGCAGGTGTAGAGCCGCAGGCAGCCGTCGGCGTCGAGGCGGCCGGGCAGGACGCGGTGGCGCAAGGCGAGGCGGGCGGGCAGACGACCGTGAGGCGGCGCGTCCGGATCCGTTTCCGGGACCGGCGCGAATTTCATGGCCAGCTGGGCGGCGAGTGCGTGGAAGAACGCGTCCTCGTCGGAAACGAGCGAAGCGTCGAGCACGGCATCAACCCAGCCGACACCGGTGGCCCCGGCCTCGTCCAGGGTGCGGCTGACGGCGTCGTCGTCGGCGCACCCGCCCTGGCGGGCGGCCTGAACGAGGAGACGGGCGAGCGGTCGCGGGTGAGCCATGTTCAGCGGGGCGGGGTGCGGGTGGGGGCCTTGACGGCGGGCCGCGTGGGGCGGGGGGACGACTGGCCGGAGGCCGGGAGGACGGGGCGGGGGTCGGCGGGAGCTTTGGCGGACGGCGGAGAGTCGTCGAGGGTGCGGGGGGCGGCGGAGTCGTTCCGGCTGGCGGGGTCGGCGGGGCTGTCCGGAAAGACGGCGGCGGCGTCGGCACCCACGCTGGTGCGCAGGTCTTCCTCCAGGCTGGTGGCGGCGGCTTGGTCGTGGTCCTCGACGACCACCGGCTGGATGAAGATGATGAGTTCCTTGCGGTTTTTGGCCAGTTTGGTGGATTTGAAGAGGTTGCCGACGACCGGGAGGTGGCTGACCCAGGGCACGCCGGTGACAGTTTTCTGTTCGTCCTCGGTGATCAGGCCGCCGAGGACAATGGTCGAGCGGTTGGCCACGGTGACGCTGGTGACGAGCCGTTCGGTGCCGATGATGGGCACGACGTTGTCGGCGACGATCTGTTCACCGACGACGGTGTCATTGATCTGGGCGATGGTCAGGCTGACCTCCTTGTTGCTGTTGATGAGCGGGATGACCTCGAGCTTGAGCACGACGTCCTGAAACGCGATGTTGGTGCGGATGCTGTTCGAGTCGTCGAAATCGGCGACGCTGCTGGTGGGAACGGGGATGCGGCGGCCGGAGGTGATGACGGCTTTTTTGTTGTTGGCGGCGTAGATCGACGGCCTGCTGAGCACCTTGAAGCGCTGGGTTCTTTCGAGGGCGCGCACGAAGACGTTCACGCCATCGGAGATTTCCCCGTAGATGTTGAGCCCCTGCAGGGCGGGCAACGGCGGGGTGATCAGCCCCGGGTTGCGGATGTCACTGATCGAGTTCAGGAGCGATTCCCGGGTGACGATGGCCCCGGCATAATCGCCCTCGCCGCCGGCCTTGAACTCGCGGAGGTAGTCGACGCCGAACTCCCAGCCATCGTCGAGCGACAGCTGACCGACGATGGTGGCGAGGTAGACCTGAGGGGGTTTTTTGTCGAGGTGGGAGAGCAGGCTGGTGATTTTGGCGATGTCGCCGGGCGGGCCGTAGGCGATGAGTTTGTTCGCCTGGACGTCGGCGACGAGGCGGGTTTTGCCGACGAGTACGGAGAGGGGGGCGGCGTTTTCCTCGGGCGGGGTGAGCTGGTCTTCGTAGCCGACGGGGGCGGTGGTGGCGCCTTCGCGCTGGGTCGGTCCGCGGCGCGGACGGCCGGCGAGGGTGGCCGGGTCGCTGGACGCCTGGGGAGGGCGTTTGGAGCGGACGATGGCACCGTCGGCGAGGGTGCTGGTGCCGGAGCCGGTGTCCTGGAGCACATCGACGAGCACCGGGATGACCTGATCGACGAAGACGTAGCGCAGGCGTTTTTCGTACGGGGCGAGGGTGGCGATCGGCTGGTCAAATTCCTTGATGAGGCGCAGGGCGTATTCGTGGTCGGCCGGCTGGGCGACGAGCATGATGCGGTTGAGGCGATCGTCGGCGACGACCTTGGGTTCCACGCTGCTGGGGACGCGGTTGGGGACGCGGTTCTCGTTGTCGCCGACGGTGTCGCGGGTGAGGGTGGGCAGGGTTTCGCGTTCGTCGAAAGTGGAGGCGAGGATCTGGCCGACGACGGTGGCGTCGGCGTGTTTGAGCGTATAGAATTCGGTGATCAGGCCGTTCTGGCCCTGGGGCACGTCGAGCACTTGGGCGACGCGGAGGATCTGGCGGATGTTTTCGGCGTTTTCGGTGATGAGCAGGCCGGGCGGGCTGGTGACCGGGGTGATGCGGCCGAACCGGTTCAGGCCGAGGTGGCTCCAGAGGGTGGTGGCGGCTTCCGATGGGTCGAGGTGGTCGAGCCGCAGGAAATACGAAGCCATCGAATGGCCGGGCGGGAGCTGGTCGAGTGACTGGGCGACTTCCAGACTGCGGGTCAGGCTGGCCTGATTGGCGTCGCCCATGGTGATGCGCACGCTGCGGCCGTCGGTCGCCTGGCTGAGGACGTAACCGTTGACGTAGAGACACGATTCGATGAGTTCGACGGCTTCGGACTGAGTGACCGGGCGGGAGGTGACGAGGCTGAGCGGTTTGCCATCGAAGATTTCCGAGTCCTTGACGACCGCCTTGCCGGTGAGGAGCTCGTAGATGCCGAGGATGTCGTTGATGCCGTTGTTGGGAAACTGGAGCTGGATGGTGGCGCTGGCGTCGGTTTCGGCGGCGGTGACGGGCTCGGGTGTGGCCGGATCCTGGGCGGCGGCGGGCAGGAGCGCCAGCCCGGCGGCGGCGGCCAGCCGTGGCAGGGATTGGAAAAGGGAATGGGTCCGGAGTGTCTTCATGAAGGGTGTTGGGTGGTCGGAGGGAGGGAGCAGGATTGGTGACCGGGGTCGGAAACGTGTGGAAAGATGCGGGACTCAGCGGTTGGCAGGGACAGCGGGATCGCCGGGCGCCGGGGGCTCGGCGGCGGGGGCGGGCGGCGGAGCGGCGGGCGCGGGGGCGTCGGAATCGGGGGGACTGGCCGCCTCGCTGACCTCGTCGAGCGCCTGGCGGACGAAGGCGAGGCGGCGGGAGTCGGGGGCGGTCGGGTAGGTCGAGAGGAATTCGGCGAACGATTTGCGGAACGCTTCCTGGGGTTCCGCGGGCAGGGTTTCGAACTGGCGGGCGGCGGCGGGATCGAGCGTACGGAGCATGGCTTCGACGACGATCGCTTGTTCGCTGCGTTTGCCGGGTTTCGAGGTGTTGTCGAGTTTGGGCGGGGCGAGGCGTTCGGGGTCGAAGCGCAGGGTGACCTGCTGCGTGCCGGCCTCGAGGGTGGCGGTGACGTGGCGCAGGTCGCTGCTTTCGACCAGTTCGACGAGCCGCCACCCTTGGGGGTTCGGGGTGGTGGTGGCGACGAATGATTCGCCGGTGGCGCGGTTCCAGACAGTGACGAGTTTGGTGTCACCGAGAGCGGCCACGCCGGAAAGGACGAGTGAGTCGGAGAGGCTGAGGATGCGGCGGAACGGCGGGCGCTGGAGGAGGTCGGGGAACTGGGCGGCGGTGACCGGATCCGGGATGGCGGGGGTCTGGGCGGCGGCGGTGGCGGTGGCGGCCACGGCGGCCACGGCCATCAGGGCGGCCGGCTTGGCATAGCCCCCGGCCACGAGCTCGTCCACGACCCACTCCGCCGCGTTGCCGTGCATGTCGTACAGGCCGAAGGCGTTGGGCTTCTTCGTGCCGACGGGATGGGTCGTGTCGTCGGCGTTGTCGGCGAACCAGGCGACGTCGGCCAGGCTTGCGGCATCGCCGCAGGAGAACGGCGTGGC
>JALRGF010000259.1 GCA_023253495.1 Verrucomicrobiales bacterium | reverse complement strand
CCCCCTCGGGGAAGTCCATGCCGAGGAAAAAGATGTCACTCCATGCACTGTGGGTCAGGTCCATGCGGACCGCGGTGCGTTCATGGAGCAGCGGGAAGGCGCCGTCAATCGGGCGGGTCAGTTCCGGGCGCACGCGGAGCGGCACTTCCTCGGACGAGCCGCAGCGGAACATCCATTGGTTGCCGCGCACCTGGCGCACCGAGGCGCGCACCTGGTCGGCGAGGAATTGCAGGGCGAGGCGGTGGTACGCGTGGGCGAGCGCGGAGCAGAGCGCGTCGCTGAGCCCCTGGTCTTTTCCGGCGGCGATCAGCACGTCGATGGCCTCGCTGAAGCGGCGTTCAAGCAGGTGGTGGTGGGCGGCGGCGGGGATGAGGCCGGCTGTTTCCGGGCGGGCCGCCAGTTTCGGCGGCAGGTGGAACCGATGCAGGGCGTAGAGGAAAAAGCAGGCGCGCACGCGCTCATAGAGGTTTCCGGCGGAGCGGCGGAAGGCGTCGAGCGCCGCCGCCTCGGCCAGGATCTCCCCGGTGGTCATGCCCTCCACGGTCCGCTCGAGCGCCGCGTCGCGGAGCCGGGGATCGGTCGAGGTGATGAGGTCGGTCAGCGGCATCGGACGGAGATTGGCTTACCGGCTCTGGGCCAGAAGCTCCACCAGGCCGGCCAGCAGGTCGTCGCGGTAGTCGCCGTCAAGGGCGACCGCGAGCTGCGCCATGAGCACGCCGTGGCGGTGGTCGAGGTCGTAGCGACGCCCGGAGAGAGCGGCGGCGAGGTAGCGGGTGCGTCCGGCGGCTTCGTGCAGGGAGGACGAGAGGTCCAGCGGCTGACCCGGCGCGAGGGCGGCCTGTTTGCGGGCGAGCAGCTCCAGCACGAGCGGGGTGAGCACGTGCATGCCGAGGAAGCAGAGGTAGTACCCGTGGCGCAAGCCGGGGGTGAGCAGTGATTGTTCGGCTTCGGTCGGGCTGGGTTTTTCGGTGACGCGCTGGACCTGATAGAGGCGGCGCCGGGCGTCGAAGAGCGAACCGCCGACGGCCCCGAAACTGGCGAGGTGGCTTTCGTGGGTCGCCTGCACGGCCGAGACCAGGCCATCGTGATCGGCGGCCACGGCGGTCAGCTGCTGGGCGCACGTCTGTCCGTCAAGGGCGCTGACATACACATGGTCGCTGACCATGAGCAGGAACGGATCGTCTTTGACGAACGGGGCGGCGCAGAGGATGGCGTGGCCGTAGCCGCCGGGTTCCGGCTGGGCGATGAAGCTGACGTCGGCCTTGGCCACGTCGACGGCGTCGCGGTACAGAGGTTCATCGCCCGGACGGACGACCACGGCGATCGATTCGATGCCGGTCGAGGTGATTTCGTCGATGAGCAGTCCGAGCACTTTGCGGGTGCGGCCGGTGCGGTCGACCATGGTCTGGAGCGGCAGGAACTGCTGTTTCCAGTCGGCAGCGGTGATGACGGCCTGGCGCGGGCTCACGGGTGGTCGGGGTGGCGGCGGAAACGGGAGGGGCGTGGGCGGGGTCGGATGGCACTCGCCTAGCGGGCGTCCGGGGGATTGAGCCGGCGGGCGCCGAGGCC
>JALRGF010000253.1 GCA_023253495.1 Verrucomicrobiales bacterium | reverse complement strand
CGGCGATGCGGCGGTTGACTTCGTCGGTCACATTGTAGCGCCACTGCATGCCCTGGTTGTAGGCGGCATAGAACGCCGGCGGAGACATCGCTTCAATACCCCGTTCATCCTCGACGCCCACCGCGCGGCACATCGCCCGGACCTCGTCCAGCGCCACCCGCGGGCTTTTGACTTTGGCCAGATAATCTTTCTGCAACGTGGCCAGCGAGGCCGGCTGGATCAGCTCAGCCGCCTTCCCGTACTCGCGATTGACCGAATACCGCAGGAATTTCACCACCACCTGCGCCGCCGGATGCTTTTCCGCCAGCTCACGCGCCACCTGGGCGTGGCCGCCCGGCACGGTCAGAACCATGGCCGCGGCAGCCAGAAATGAGGTGAATGGGCGCATCGCCGAGCCTACGCGACCCGCGGTCCCGGTCAATCGGCTGCGGTCACCGCCGGTCCCCCGGCCCCCGCGGCCTGCCGGCAGGCGGCGAAGGCGGCGACTGCCTGCCGCAGGTCGTCTTCGGTATGGGCGGCGGACACCTGGGTGCGCACCCGCGCCTGCCCCCGCGGCACCACCGGAAAGAAAAACCCTATGGCGTAGACGCCGTGGGCGAGCAGGTCAGCGGCCATCTGCTGGGCGACCGATGCCTCTCCGAGCATGATCGGGATGATCGGGTGCTGTCCGCCGTTGGGAAGGTCGAACCCGGCGGCCCGCAGGGCGTCGGCATAAAAGCCGGTGTTACTCCAGAGCCGGTCGCGCCAGGCAGTGGAACCGGAAAGCAGCTCGAGCACCTTCAGGGTGCCGGCCGCGATCACCGGTGCCAGGGAGTTGGAAAAGAGATACGGGCGCGAGCGCTGGCGCAGCAGGTCGATCAGCGGGCGGCGGCCGCTCGTATACCCGCCGCTCGCCCCGCCCAGCGCCTTGCCGAGCGTGCCGGTCAGCAGGTCCACGCGGTCCATGACACCGCCGAACTCATGGGTGCCGCGGCCGGTCGCACCCATGAATCCGGTGGCATGCGAGTCGTCGACCATCACCAGGGCGCCGTATTTTTCCGCCAGATCGCAGATGTCGCGCAGCGGGGCGATGGTGCCGTCCATGCTGAAGACGCCGTCGGTCGCAATCATCTTGAAGCGGGCGCCGGCGGCGTCGGCCTCGCGCAGCCGCGCCTCCAGATCATTCATGTCGCGGTTCGCGTAGCGGAAGCGCTTCGCCTTGCAGAGCCGGATGCCATCGATGATCGACGCATGGTTGAGCGCATCGGAAATCACCGCGTCCTCCGCCCCGAGCAGGGTTTCAAAGAGGCCGCCGTTGGCGTCAAAACACGACGAGTACAGGATCGTGTCGTCGGTGCCGAGAAACCGCGAAAGCGATTCCTCCAGTTCGCGATGCAGGTCCTGCGTGCCGCAGATGAACCGCACCGAGGCACACCCGTACCCCCAACGGTCCAGGCCGGCATGCGCCGCCGCCACCACCTCCGGATGGTTGGCCAGTCCGAGGTAATTGTTGGCGCACATGTTGATCACCTCGCGGCCGTCGGCCAGCCGGACCCGCGCATCCTGCGGCGAGCCGAGCGGACGCTCGGTCTTCCACAGGCCGGCAGCGCGCAGGCTCTCCAGCTCGCGGGCCAGATGGTCGGAATAAGCACGGGTCATGAGTGTGACGGGGGGAAATCGAACAGACAGGCAACAGAATGAAAAACGGGCGACCGAGCGAAACACGCGCGGCCGGAAAGCAGGCGGCACCGCGACCCCGGTGGTGGCAGCATCGACCATGGCGGTCCGAGCAGGGCGGGGGCGGCGGGCGCCCGATCCGGGCGGGACATTTCAGCTGGTCCAATCAAGCACAACTTTCCCCGAACGCCCGCTTTTCATGGCGGCAAAGCCTTCTTCAAATTCGCTCCAGTGGAAGCGGTGGGTGATGACCGGAGCGATGTTCAGGCCGCTTTGCAGCATGGCGGTCATCAGGTACCAGGTCTCGTACATCTCACGCCCGTAAATCCCCCGCAGCGTCAGCCCGTTGAAGATCACGCGGTCCCAGTCGATCGCAAAAGGCCCGGGAAAAATCCCGAGCAGCGCGACTTTGCCGCCGTGCGAGGCATTGGCGAGGATGGTTTCGACCGCCTGCGGGGATCCGGACATTTCCAGGCTGACGTCAAAGCCTTCGGTCATGCCCAGCTCCTTCTGAACCGCTTTCAGGTCTTCCCGGGACACGTCGACGGTGCGGGTCGCGCCCAGGGTGCGGGCGAGCTCGAGCCGCCACGGATTGATGTCGGTGACAACGACCTGCCGCGCGCCGGCATGGCGGGCGATGGCCGCGGCCATGCAGCCGATCGGGCCGGCCCCGGTGATGAGCACGTCCTCGCCGAGCACTTCAAAGGCGAGCGCGGTGTGGGTCGCGTTGCCCAGCGGATCAAAACACGAGATGATCTCCTCCGGGATGCGGCGGTCGGCCAGCCAGACGTTGGTCATCGGCAGCGCGAGGTACTCGGCAAAGCACCCGGTCGTATTCACCCCGATCCCGCGGGTGTGCGCGCACAGGTGACGCCGGCCCGCCAGGCAGTTGCGGCACCGTCCGCAGACAAGATGCCCTTCGCCGCTGACCAGGTCGCCCACGGAGAAGTCATGCACGTTGCTGCCCACCGCGACAATCTCCCCGCAGAATTCATGACCGATGGTCATCGGCACCGGAATCGTCTTCTGCGCCCAGGCGTCCCAGTTGTAAATGTGCACGTCAGTCCCGCAGATCGACGTCCGGCGGATCCGCACCAGCACGTCGTTGATGCCGATCTCCGGCTCCGGGAC
>JALRGF010000223.1 GCA_023253495.1 Verrucomicrobiales bacterium | reverse complement strand
AAGGGGAAAGATGAAGGATGAAGGATGAAGGGGGGAAGGATGAAGGATGAAGGATGAAGGATGAAGGATGAAACAGTCGCGCGTCGGCACCGTCCTGGAGGTGATTGAAGCGGCGGCGGCTCCGCCCGTCAACGACCGCCTTCCGGCGGGGCTGGCGGAAGGTCCAGCGCCCGAGGAAAACGCTGCGCCATGCCGGTTTCCGGGTAGAGTGGAAGACATGTCCGCTGAGATGCAATCGTGGGCGGCGGCGGCGGTGGTCGGTCTGACGCTGGCGTCCTTCTGCTGGTGCTGGTACCGCTCCCGGGGGCGGTCCGGCTGCGGAGGCGGCTGCGGGTGTCCCGCCAGACGCGCTCCCGTGCCGGCTCGCCGCTCGCCGGATGGACCTCGGCATCCGTGAACCGATGGATCCCGGATGGTGCGGCGGCGGCCGGGGCGGCTGTTGATGCGGGAGCGGGTATCGGGCCCGCCGGGACGGCGGGCGCGATCGCGGCCCGGCCTGTTGGTTGCGCCGAACGCTAGGAGTCGGCGGCTGGCGGGGGCGGCAGTTTCTGGAAGGAGGAGGCGAAGAGGAGGACGGCGGCGACCGTGATGCAGGAGTCGGCGACGTTGAAGCTGGGGAAGAACTCGCTGCCGCTGAGGCGGGCGTAAGCGGAGCCAAGGCGGAAGTGGAGGAAATCGACGACGTATCCGTGGGTGAGGCGGTCGGTCAGGTTGCCGGCGATGCCGGAGAGGAGCAGGGCGGCGGCGAGGCGGCCGAGGCGGGTGGGGACGAGGTGGCGGCGCCACATCCATGTGATGGCGAGGAAGGCGGCGAGCGAAAGCGAGCCGAAGACGAGGTTGGACCAGGCGCCGCCGTTGAATTTCCCGAAGGCCACGCCGGTATTGTGGAGGCGGTGGAGCCAGAAGAAGCCGGGAATTACCTCGATCTGCTCGTGGAAATCGGCGGTGGCCGGGTCGTGGTTGAGGGTGCGGCCGAAGAACCGGCGAACCTGGAAGCCGTCGGTATCCGGGTCGTCAAAACGGGCGACCGTCCACCATTTGGTGAGCTGGTCGAGGATGTAGAGCGGGAGCGAGAGCGAGAGCAGCCAGCGGAGCATGGGAAAATGGGTGGGAGTGACTGGTGCAGGGCGTGCGGGAACGGGTGGGGAGCCCCGGTCTGCGGTGCTGCCCTCCGTTTACGGGGTGCCGGTGGCGGGGACCATGACGCCGGTGCAGCGCCGGCAGAGGCCGGGGTGGGCGGGATCGGAGCCGAGGTCGGGCAGGTGTTTCCAGCAGCGGTGGCAGCGGGGGCGGGTGGTTGGGGCGGCTTCAGCGCGGAGCGGGGTGCCGGCCGGGGCCGGGAGCAGGGTGAGGTCGCTGAGGATAAGGAATTCGGCCACGGTGGCAGGGTCATCCTGCAGGGCGGCCAGCCGGTGGTCGGCGGGCAGGTGCAGGGTGACGGCGGCCTCGTTGTTGCTGCCGACCTGTTTCGATTGGCGCAGGTGCTCGACTTCCCGCTGGATGAGGTCGCGCGCTTCGAGCAGGGCCTCGATTTTCGGAGTGGCGACGGCCGTTGAGAAGGCGGGATCGGGATCGGGGAAATCCTCGAGGTGGACCGAGTCGGGGGGGCCGGCGGATTCCCAGGCTTCGTCAGCGGTGAACGCGAGGATCGGGGCGAGCAGGCGGCAGAGGGCGGTGAAGACGCGGTCGATGGCCGTCTGCGCGCTGCGCCGGCGGCGGCTGTCCTCGGGGTCGCAGTACAGGCGGTCCTTGAGCAGGTCGATGTAGAGCGCGCTCAGGTCGACGGCGCAGAACTGGTTGAGGGCG
>JALRGF010000210.1 GCA_023253495.1 Verrucomicrobiales bacterium | reverse complement strand
ATGACCGATGCCGATGCCGTTGGCACCGTCGGCTCGCCGGATTGCGGAGACATGCTGCGGATGTGGATCAAATTCACCGAAAAAGACGGCCGCAAGGTGATTGACCGCGCCAGCTTCCAGTCGTTCGGCTGCCAGACGGCCCTCGCCGTTGCCAGCATGGCCACCGAGATGCTGAAGGGGAAATCGGTCGAGGAAGCCCGGAACCTGACTGCCGCCGAACTGGGAGCCCCGCTCGGCCCGCTGCCGCCGATGAAGATTCATTGCGGCCAGATGGTGGAAGGCGCGCTGCGCGCGGCGCTCGACGCCGGGGACGGAGCCGCCACCGCTGACGCGACGACAGACGCACCGGCCGCGCGCACCGGCGCGTTGGCCGAGTCGCTGGTCACACCGCAAGGACCCGGCCGCCTCCGCATTTCCCTGGTCACGGAATAGCCATGGCGGAAATGCCCGGCCTGCCCGACCACTATGCCACCCTCGGAGTGGCTCCCGACGCCACCTCGGCCGAGGTCCGCAACGCCTGGCGCCGGCTGTGCAAACGCCACCACCCCGATGCCCATGGCGGCTCGGAAGAATCCGTGCGGCGCACCCAGGAGCTCAATGCCGCCCACGAAGTGCTCCGCGATCCGGCCCGCCGCCGCGCCTACGACGAAGAACGCCTCATCGCCGCCGACCGCAACCGCCCTGCGCCCGGGTCCTCGACCGGCTGCACGACCGACGCACCCCGGCGCGGGCGCGTCCCTCCGGTCACACGCGAGGTGCGTTTGACCGTCGAAGAGCTGCTCAAGGGCGTCACGCTGACGCTCACCGTCGATGACCCGGCATCCCCCGACGGCCCGGAAACCTGCCACCTCGAAGTGCCCGCAGGCACCGCGCCCAAGGCGAAATTCAAAGTCCCGCGCCCTGGCCCCGGCGGCGGCCTGCTTGTAGTCACCGTGGCGCTGAGACCGCATCCGCGATTCCGGGCGCGCGGGTCGGACCTGCGTGCCAACCTGATGATTTCCCCGCAACGCGCCGCCAGCGGAGGCGCGGAATCGCTCAACGGCCCAGACGGCCGCCCGGTCCGCGTGCCGATCCCGGCGCGCGTGGCCCGCGACGCCATTGTCCGTCTGCCCGGTCTCGGTCTGCCGCGGGCGCGCGGGGGGCGCGGTGACCTGCTGGTGCGCGTGCAGTACCGGCCGGACGTGCGCGTGTCGTTTCAAAAAAAAGTGTGAATTCGCGACGGTTCGACGGCAGGTGCGCCTGAGCGACAAAGCGCCAGCCGGCCGCGGCCGCCTCTGCCACCACCGCATCACGTCGCGCCACTGCCGCCGCCACTCCGGTCACCCCGGCCAGCTTCAGCGTGAAAACCACGGGAGCTGCCGGCCGCAGCGCGGGCGCCTGACGCAGCGCCGCCGCCAGAGCCGCGTCCGCCGGCCCATTCAGATCGCACAGCAGTGCATCAAACACCTCATCCGGCGCCGCCCGGAACAATGGCGCATCCATCCGGTGAAAGGTCAGCCCGTGCGCGCCGTCCAGCCGCGTGTCGAGGGGCGCGCGGTCGACCGCCGTCACCCGGTACGACCGCGCCAGCAACGCGCGCGTCATGCCCCCGGGGCTCGCCCCGAGTTCCAGCCAGTGGGCTCCGGCTGGCGGCAGCGCCCGGTACAGCTGCAGCGACTCCATGGCCTCCTCGATTTTGGCACCTGCGCGGCTGATGGCATCCGCTCCCGCGGAAACGGCCGGCCGCGCGCCACCCGGTCGCAGGCCGTTCGCCTGCCGCGGCGTGGTCAGGCCGGCATAAAGTCCCTCGGGGCCGATGAGGCAGTAAAGCACCGGGGCATCCGGCCGGACCTCCATTCCCCCGCCCCCGGGCATTGGCGGAAATACCTGCAGCAATCGCCCGCGCAGGTTGCTGGCGAGTTTCCGGTAATACGTATTCGGCGTGCCGGTCTGCAGCAGGCCGACGAGAATCGCCTCCGGCGACCGCCCCGCAAACGTCCGCGCCAGCCCCTGCGCCGCCTTTTCGACAAACCCCTCCATCGTGCGCGGGCGGCACGGCCAACGGTGGCCGACCGGCAGCCGCCACGACGTGAACAACAACGCCTCCGGTCCCGCCATCGCCGCCGCCGAGGTCGCCCGCAGCAGATGGAACTCCGTGCCCAACGGCGTGCTGCCCGTCGGCGACCACCGCCGCCGCAACGCCGCCCCCTCCTCGGCAAACACCTCGGGAATCCGCACCAGCCAGGGGCCCGCGGCCGGCACTTCCAGCGCTTCAGGATCCGGTATCGTCATGCAGAATCTCCTCGAAAAAACCGCCCCCGAGCAATACCTCGCCATCGAAAAAGGCACAGACCTGGCCCGGGGTCAGGGCGCGCTGCGGCTCATCCCAGGTCACCAGCACCGAAGCACCGCCGCCGGCGCCCGACCGCCCCGCCCATGGCTCGATGTACGCCGGCGCACCCTCATGGCGGTACCGCGGTTGCGCCTGCAGCCGCCGCGGCTCGCGGTAAAATACGTCGTGCGTATGGTGCAGGCTGCCGACCACCGCGCGCCGCGCATGAAGCAGCGGCGTGTCCGCACGCTCGAGGGCGACCACGAGCCGGTTGCTCTCCGGTCGTTTGGCCACCACCACATACGCCTCCTTGTAGACCGGGGAAGCGACGCCCAGCCCCTTGCGCTGGCCGAAGGTATAGAGATGCAGCCCGCGGTGGCGCCCGAGCACCCGCCCGCTCCCATCGACGATCTCGCCCGGATCATCCGGAATGAAGGCGCGCAGGAAATCCGTCATCTTCACATCGCCGATGAAGCAGATTCCCTGGCTGTCCTTCTTGCGCGCATTGGGCAGGCCGAGCCGCACCGCCTCCGCGCGCACCTCGCTCTTCAGCAGGTGTCCGATGGGAAAATGCGCCGGGGCGACCTGTTCCTGGCTGAGCAGCGCCAGAAAATAACTCTGGTCCTTGCTCCGGTCGACCCCGCGCAGCAGGTCCACCCCGCCGCCGTCACCCGCCGGCCGACGCCGCGCATAATGCCCCGTGGCCATGCCGTCAAAACCCTGGTGGCGCGCATAGTCGAGAAACACCCCGAATTTCATCTCCCGGTTGCACATCACATCGGGATTCGGCGTCACTCCGCCACGATAGCCGCCCAGCAGATACGACACCACCCGGTCACGGTATTCATCCATCAGGTTGAGCACCCGGAATTCGATCCCCAGCGTCTCCGCCACCGCCTGCGCGTCCTCAATGTCCTGCTGCCACGGGCAGTCGCCGGCAATATTCTCCTCGTTGATCCAGTTGCGCATGTAGGCACCCACGACCTCATGCCCCTGTTCGAGCAGCAGCCCGGTGGCCACGCTCGAATCAACCCCGCCCGACAACGCTGACAGTATCCTCGCCATATCCGATGCCTCGTCCCCATTCTTTAGGCGACAGGAACCGTTATGCGACCGGAATCGGCCGGCGCAACCGCCCGCTCACCGCCGCGTGAAACGGCGTTCCTGCCCGGCCGCCCAGCGCAGCCGCCACGGCTGATGGCCCGGCCCGAAGGTGTGGTCGGTGCGGGCCGCGCCGTCGGCCGCATCCGTCGTCCACGTCCCGTCCGGCAACCACAGTGCCAACTCGCCGTCCGGACCGGACCGGCAGACGAGCGTGATCGCCGACGCCTCCGCGGTCAGCGCAAACACCCGGTCGTGCACCTGCACGCCGTCCACGCCTGCCGACGGCCAGTCCGACGGCAGCCGCGGATCCACCGACACCCCGCCCGGCCACGGCGTGACCCCGAGAAATCCGTACAGCATCACCTGCGGTACCAGCACACTTTCCATGAATTCATGGTCAAACCCGAGCCCGCCCGGGGGCCCGCCGCCCTGCAGGGTGCCGCGTCCGGGTTTCGCGTAATACGCGCGGTACCCGCCCTCGGCCTGCACCTCGCCGAACCACCGCAGCACCTCGCACAGGCGTTGCCACGCCCGGTCCGGCCCCTGCACGCGCAACCGGGCCATCAGTTCGTAGTACGTGAACCCCAGCACCGCCCCGCCATCCTGCACCTGATCCCCCCACGCAATGCTCCCGGGATCCGACCACGCCCACACGTACGTCCCGGTATTCCGGCGCGTCGTCGAACGCGGCCCGAAACGCCACCGGAAAATGTCCGCACCCTGCGAGGTGTCGCCCGCCACCACCCGCCGCCCGTCCAGCCAGTCGAATATCATCCGCTCCTGGTCCGGCGTGGCCAGCCCGTGATGGATCACCTCCGTATTCAGAAACGTGAATCCGAAATCATGGCGCACCCCGTCAGCATCGATCCATCCGATGAACCGGCCGGTCTCCGCGTTCCAGAACCGCTCGCGGAAATCCTCCCGCACCGCGTCCGCCAGAGCGTCCAGCCGCCCGGCCGACAGCACATCGCCGTCCGCCACCGACTCCAGATTCCACTCCGGATGCGCCGCCAGCGCCCGCTCGAGCCCGGCCTGCCGCCGCAACGCGGCATACAGCTGCATGGTCGCAAAAGCATCCTGACCGCCGAAGGGCAGGAGGTCCCAATAGTTGTTTCCGACACCCAACCCGGGCCGCAGCACCCGCTTTCCCGAAGCATCCCGCCCGAGTCCGCTGCGGCCGTCATGCCCGACCCACGGCACCCGCACATGCCGGCCGTCCACCACCCGGAATTCCTCCAACGCATACCGCAGCGCCCGCCGCATTTCCGGCAGCCGCACCCGCAGAAACTCCCGATCCCCCGTCCACCCGAAATAATCACTGCAGGCAATCAGAAACCCGCTGTTGGTCACCGGGTGGCGGGTGTCGATCGCGGTCAGCACCGACTTCACGGTGACCGTCGCCCCCGGTCCGCCGGGAAACTCCAGCCGCAGCTGCCGCAGCCGACCGTCGTACCCCGGCTGCCGGTGGACCGGCACATTCGCAAACCCCAGGCCCTCACCCGTCCGCCGCGCCGGAAACTCCATGCGGCGTCGCCCGTCCCAGCCGTCATCACCCTCAAGACGCCACTCGACCGCCGCCGCCCCGTCCCGCGCCCGCTCCGCCGCCCACTCAACCCGGATGAACGGGGCCACCACCGTGCCGCAGGCAAATTCCGGCGTGGTCAGCCGGATCGTCGCCCCGGTCGCCCGCAGCTTCAGACCCACCATCGGGTCCACCCCCTCAACCACCGCGCCATCCACCCCCCAGCCGTCCGCACCGGTCAGCGCCTGCTGGCGGAAGTTCTGCACCGCCCAGCCGTCGCCCTGCAGCGAAAAATGCCACCCGATGCCCGTGCTCTGCTGCCACCCGGGAAACGGCCACCCTTCACTGTGCGCCATGCCCCGGTGCTGCTGCATCGACACATACCCCTCGGCATCAATCGGACGCTCCAGCAACACCCCGCGGTAAAACTCCCGCGCCCGCCGTGCCGACCGCTCATCACCCGTCGCCGCCCACAACGTCGACATCGGCAGCCACGTATCCCACAAACTGGTGCGCGTGCGCGCCCCCGGCAGATGCAGCGCCAGCATCTCACCAAGGCGCGCCGCCTCCGCCTCGTGACCGGGCAACGACACCACCGGTACCGCCGTCGCCACCCGCGCCGTGACCAGCCCCGCCACCGCCACCGCGG